>DATCRE010000018.1:0-4100 GCA_036569145.1 Cyclobacteriaceae bacterium | reverse complement strand
AAATTAGTAATGTCAATTTTACCAATGAGATAACGGTTCTGCGCAACGTTGTAACGCTCCTGCGCCACAGCATCCGATTTCTTTGTGATATCTATCTGGAGTCTCAGCACATCAAATTGACTCACTTTTGTAATGATGGTTTGTTCAAAGTTAACTTCATCCTGCGCTATCGTATAGTCAACAAGCCGTTTGTTGGCAAAAGCAGTTTGCATCATGGCATGGTTACGTCCCCAGTTTAATATCGGAATATTAAAACCAACATTAACGGTCTGCTGCTTTTGCGGACTCTCATATAAACCATTTGCATTTGGCGCTGTATTGTTTAATCCATACGATGCATTAAGCGAAGTAGAAAAGCGATTGCCTTTTGCCTGCGCTACATCACGTTCAGCTTCAATACGTCTCCGCTCAAAGGCAATATAATCTGCGCGGTTTTGTTTTGCATAATGCAATGCATCATCCACTAACACATCAAACAAAGGTACTTCTTCAGGCATAATAAGTCTGAACTCTTCTCCATCTTTTAAACCTATAAATGTTCGTAACTGAAGACTGCTCGTTTGTAGATCGAGTCTGGCCTGCGCAACATCCTGTCGTGAGCGTAGTAGTTGCAGTTCAACCTGTAGTAATTTATCCAGCGATGTTGTACCGATATTGTAACGTCCTTGTTCTATCTTATAGATTGTATCATTATTGGCAAGATTGAAAGTAGAGATCTGTAAGTTCACCTGCGCTTTTAACACATCAAAGAAACGACTCACTACTTCGCGCGAAATATATTCGCGTTGCTCAACAAAGCTTCTTTTTGATTCCTCAAAAACAATAGGTTGAATTTTTTTATTCCACTTAAACTGATTGAATGCAAAGATTGGCTGATACAACTGAATGTTCATTACCGTACCATTCCATTGACTAAACTTTGACGACACATCATTAAAATAATTCAGGCTTGTGTTGGCCGAGATAGTACCACCCGTCAAGCGGATAGGTTGCAACAAGCCGAGATTTATGCCTGGGTTAGTTTGATTAATGGGCTGATAAGCAATTGAACCATCCGGCTGAATAACGGAAGTATACCGTTTACTATACGTTGGTGCATTTCCACTCAATACCAATTGTGGATTATAAGTAGTTCTGAAACTTCTGTACCGCCAATAACTTGTTTCCTTCTGAGTCTCTATTTGCTTGGCAGCAGGCGATTGCTGATGCGCCCGCTCAATCACATCGTGAATATTAAAAATATTCTGTGCCTTTACTGCGGCACTTTTGATTGTCAGTAAAAGAATTAATACTAAATAAATTTTATTCATATCGTAGAGATGCTATGGGGTCTTGTGTTGCTGCCTTGCGTGCAGGTGCTATTCCAAATATCAAACCCACTGTAGCCGCTACGCCAAAGGAAAGAGCAATTGAAGTAAATGTTATTATGGTCGGTATGTTCGCGATCTCTGAAACTGTAAAGGCCATAGCAATACCTAATACAACACCAATGATTCCCCCCGTTACGCTAATCATGATAGCTTCAAACAAAAACTGTTGGATGATGTCCGTTTTCTTGGCCCCTATGGCCAGACGTAAACCAATTTCTTTTATCCGTTCCAATACAGAAGCGAGCATGATATTCATGATACCAATACCGCCTACCAGCAATGAAATGCCTGCGATTGCTCCAAGAACATAATTAAAGATATCGTTGGTACGTTGCTGCTGTTTCAATAGTAGTTCGGGGATTTCAATTTCATAATCTACAACATCGTAATGCCTGCGCTGAAGAAGTCGTGAAATTATTTCTGCTGTTGGCGTAAGCTGATTGGTTTCATTAACCTGAATGACGAGTCTGTCAAGCTGATGATAATTCTTTCGTTCTAATTCTTTTTCGTTGGAGTTGCTGTTATTTCCTCCCCAGCCCCTGCTTTGCATCACTTGCTGACGTATTGCTTCAGCAGTAATTCTGTCTCTGTTTTTATAACGAACCAATACAGTTTGCAGCGGTGTATAAATATCCATATTAAAATTACGGATACCCAGTTTACTAATGCTGGCATCAGACACCAATCGTTCGGCTAACACACCAACGATGGTGAGCCAATGCTGTCCTACTTTTATACTTTTGCCTATAGGATTTTCTGTGGAAAAAAATTTTGTTTTAATAGCATAACCAATGACGCAGACAGGCGCACCGAGTCGAATTTGTTCATCATTAAATACCTGGCCTTCCTGTAAATTAAAACTGTACAAACTAAAATATACAGGGCTTATCCCAACAAGCTTGGCTGATCTGCGCAGACCATTACGGATAACATAGCTGTCTAAAATTATTTCAGGACTTATAGAAATAGCACCAGGAATAACTTCTTCAATACTGTGAACATCACGCAATGTAAGGCCTGGCGAAAATTTCTTCTTCTCTTTTTGTCCTACCTGTTCTGTAACGCTCTCTTCTTTCTGTTCAATGATTGGTTTAATGACAATATTATTAACACCAACCAATTTTATCTGGCTAAGAATTTCCTGTTGTGCACCGTTACCAATGGCAAGCATAGCAATTACAGCGGCCACACCAAAAATAATTCCAAGCGCTGTGAGCAATGATCTGATTTTATTGGTCATCACAGCACCAATGGCAATAGAAAGATTGGAGAGTAATCGTTGAGATAGCATGTAGTGCCTGAGATGTTAGTAAGACTTAGTAGGAATAACTATTGCTGTAGGTTTCGCCTCAACCTTATTCTCCTCTACATCCTTTTTCTTTTTGCGCTTCCCATTCAATTCTTTTAAGAGCGCTATCGGCCCATCTTCCTGACCGGAAGGAATTGAAAGGTACAATTGCTCTTGATCTGTAAGTCCTCCACGAACAACAACATCGTTAGCGTTGGCCTCGCCTACAATTATTTCTTGCTTAATTACTTTCAATCCTTCTTTCTTATATACGTAAGTCACAGTGTCGGCCAGATTATGTAAGCACTCAAGAGGAATGTAAAGAGCATTATCAATTACCTGGGCAATAATTTTATTACTGGTTGTCATGGATGGTCTTAATGTTGCATCCGTTCCAGCAATCTCTACTGCCACTTCAAAAACCTTCGCATCAGAGTTCGGACGTTGTTCACCTACGTTCGCTACACGAATTACAGTACCACTCAACTTTTTATCAGGATAAGCATCCAGACCAATATCAACGCGTTGTCCTGCTTTTATTTTTCTAACATCAACTTCATTAACATAAGTCTTAGACATCATTTTGGTAAGATCTGGCAAGGTGGCAACTGTAGGTTCCCAAACACTAACCTGCGAACCAGCCTTGATCGGTTTACCATCCCAGCCCTTTTCATAAATAAGCATTCCATCTTCTGGAGCCACTACATTAAAAGACTCAAGCACACGAGTCATGTTGGTAAAATCATTTTGAACCTTGCGAAGTTCTGCTGAGATCTCGCGCATCTTTTCAATATTCTGTCTCTTCTTGATCTTGTAATTCTCCTGGGCCTGTTCAAATCCACGTTTGGCTTTATCATAATCTATTCCGGCTTGCTTGATGGTTGCCGGTGGTTCAAACTTGGATTGTTCCTGGATGATTTTCTTTTCTTCAACGGTATACTTCAGGTTTATTAGTTCGTCGCGCGACTGACGCATCTGAAGTGTAGTGTCAAGTTGAGTTTGAACAAACTTGGAGTTAGCTTTTTCAACTTCAATTTGCTTTTGAGAATATTTGTTTTGGAAATCCGAACGATCGAGTGTAGCTACCCAATCACCTTTCTTTACAATGGTACCCTCATCAATTATATTCTGAATGTTTACCTGGAATATTCCAAACTCGCGAAGTGTTGATGGACCGAGAATCTTAACTGAATTTTTAGCTTCAAGTTCACCTGTTGTTTCTATTTCTATTTTAAAATGCCCCCGTTTGGGCGTTGTAAGAATACTGGTTAGTGTATCGTCATCACCTCCCTTTACAATGAAATAGATGATAAATACTGTCGCTAATGCAGCAACCCCAATAATCAATTTCTTTTTCATAAAGAGATGGTCTTAAGTAAAATCCAAATTAATGATTTTTTTTAATAAGAATTGTTACCGCTTGTATAAACGAAAAATGCCGG
>DATCRE010000017.1:0-9120 GCA_036569145.1 Cyclobacteriaceae bacterium | reverse complement strand
TCTTCATTAACCTGGTGAAAGGAGGAAGCGATGAATAAAATAATATTAATCATCCAGCGCGAGTTTCTGAACCGAGTTCAGAAGAAATCGTTTCTGATTGCTACGATTGTTATCCCGTTAATTTTTCCCAGCATTATTGGTTTGTTGGTTTATGCGTCTAAAGAACAGGACAAAAACGCAAGAAAAGAGGTAATTCATTATATTGATGAAAGTAATGCTTTCATACCGGACACGTCGCGTTATATCTTTAAAAAATTTAATGGCTCGATAGATGAGGCTCATGCTGCCTACGATTCATCAGATCACCTTGGTTTGCTGCATATAACTGAATTTAATCCCGATAAGCCTGTAACCGTTGCTCTATATACAAAAACAAACTTGAGCATAGATGCGACAACCAACATCAAATCCATTTTAGAAAATAAAATCAAAGATTTGAAAATGCGAAAACTAAACCTTAGTCAGCAAACATTAGATAGTCTCAATACAAGCATAACATTAAACACGTTTAGCAATGAGGGCAAATCAAGCAATTCATTTGTTATGACTGCCATCGGCATAATTGGTGGTATCCTGATGTATATGTTCATCTTTATTTATGGAGCTCAAATAATGCAAGGCGTTATAGAAGAAAAAACAAGCAAAGTTGTCGAAGTAATTGTTTCTTCAGTCAAACCATTTCAATTGATGATGGGTAAAATCATTGGACTCGCATCAGTTGGTCTTCTTCAATTTACGATATGGATCGTCTTAATGTCGACACTAACAATTGGTGTACTCGGTTACTTCGAAATAAAAACACCCCAGCAGCAAGCTGTCGAACAAATTGCTCCTGAAGTAGCTGCACAACAAGCAGCAAATGCCTCGGAAGTAACAAAAGGCATTGATGAATTTAAAGCTCTGCCACTTGCTTACATATTGTTTGTCTTTCTTTTTTACTTTCTCGGTGGATATCTTCTATATGGTTCTTTATTTGCGGCCGTAGGATCTGCGGTAGACAGTCCGGCAGAAGCGCAACAATTCATGTTTCCCATTACTATCCCGATGTTAGTATCCTATATGAGCTTGTTCTTTTTTGTAATGAAGGATCACAATAGCACGGTTAGCGTGTGGTTGTCTATCTTTCCACTCACATCCCCAATAGCTATGATGGGTCGTGTTGGCTTAGGCGTACCAATGTGGCAGATGGCATTATCCATGATTTTACTAATTGGTGGATTTATTTTTACTACCTGGGTAGCCGGCCGCATTTATCGCGTAGGCATCTTAATGCACGGAACAAAAGTGAACTACAAGGTTTTAGCCAAGTGGTTTATGATGAAGAACTGATCATCATACAACAGTAATATCAACAAAAAAAGCTGTCCCAAATTTGAGACAGCTTTCTTTTTTTATTTAGTCAGTGCTGCTTAAGCAACATCAAATCTATTTCCCCAAATAAATCTGGAAACCAACTTTTAGAAACAGACCAGAATCCAGGTACTTCGTTGAGCTATTCTCTGGTTTTGTTCTTTGTGTGCTGTAACCAACAAATGGCTCTATGGCAACATTATTATTTAAAAACCAAGCATAACCAGCCCCTAAAGACAAACTTGATACACCCGATTTAGAAGTAGTTGTGACATTGTTATAATTTGTTGTTTTATCTCTTGATGAGCCTATACCAGCAGTTCCCTGAAAGAAAATTTTCATTGGCAAATAATAACGAACAAATGGCTGAACCTGAAATGCAGTCGTGTTTGATTTGTAATCAGTGTTAGGAACTTTATACGTATCTGACGACAAATTCAATCCAAGACCAATAGCAAGATTGTTGATTACAAAATACCCAAATTGTGGTGTTAATGAAAAGGCTACTTCCTTATTCTGCGTAGTAGTGGTATTGTTGTTTTTTGCTTTGGCAGTATTTCCTACAAGCCCTAAGCTACCCCCAACCATCATGCGGCCTTGTTCCGTTTGAGCAAATGATGCTGAAAAGATTACAGCGAACGCCATCAATAATCCAATTTTTTTCATAATAGAAATTTGTTGTTACAATGTTTATTTTAAAACTGAAGTAAACTAAACGAATTCCATTTGCCTGAGAAAACCAGATCGGTTCAAAAAGCAAAATCAACTACAAGGCGATGAACAATTAGTTTAAAGTTGAAAAATCAGCCACCAAATACCTTACAAAATGGATATGATGGTAGTTTGAAAATTTGATTTTCGTATTCTTCAGAAATGGTATTTTTTTAATACATTTCTGCACTGATGTCACGCAAATCAAGTATTCCTACAACAGATTTCTATCAACATAACACAAACCTGAAATGGATTGTGTTAGTTATATCCATCTTAATCAGCATCAGCTCCATTTATTATACTAACATTCTCGTTGAGCAACTCAAACAACGCGAGCGCAAACAAGTAGAACTTTTTGCAAAGGCATTAGAGTATACTTTAAATGATCAATCAGATGACAACATTTTGTTTATTACTGATGAAATCATCTTTAAGAACAATTCCATTCCCACCGTATGGATAACCAAAGAAGGCCAGTATCAATACCGAAATATGGACATTGATGAAAAATGGCCGGAAGTAAGAAAGAAGAAAGTACTGGATGAACAGATTGCTGAAATGAGATCATCCTATGAACCTATAAAAATGACTTATCGTGAAAATGGTGTTGTTGAAGATTATGGTTATGTGTACTACAAAAATTCATTTCTGCTTAAACAGCTCATTGCTTATCCTTACATACAATTATCAGTAATTGCCATCTTCGGGTTTATAGCCTATCTCGCATTTAATTATTCAAGAGCAGCTGAACAAAACAGAGTATGGGTCGGTCTTGCAAAAGAAACGGCTCATCAGCTTGGCACACCCTTGTCGTCACTGATGGCATGGGTAGAAGTAATTCGTGAAGACCCTGACATGAATAAGGGAGGCATGGTTGAGGAGCTTGAAAAAGACATTCAAAAGCTTCGTATTGTAACGGAGCGTTTCTCCAGTATCGGTTCAACACCAACATTGAAAAACGAGAATGTAGTACTGCTGATTAATAATGTAGTGAACTACCTGCGTCCTCGTGTATCCTCTAAAATCAAAATTGAAGTATTTACACTTTCAGAAAACATCCATGCTATGGTGCATGCACCACTCTTTGAATGGGTAATTGAAAATCTTTGCAAGAATGCTGTTGATGCCATTGGCGCGACAGGCACGATTGCTATTAAAATACTTCGTGGCAGTGAAGGCAAAGTGTTTATCGATATATCTGATACAGGCAAAGGAATACCACGATCCAAGATTGAAATGGTATTTCGTGCAGGTTTCACCACGAAGAAAAGAGGCTGGGGTCTTGGGCTTACATTGGCCAAACGAATCATTGACACATATCATAACGGAAAGATCTTCGTGAAAGCATCTGAAGAAAATATGGGAACGACGTTTAGAATCTCATTGAATGCAGCTTAGAAGCCTTCTCACCGACCCAATTTGGGCTTTTTAAGTATGTAAGACACACAGGCTTACACACTCCTAATTTTTTAAAATTCACTTTTGGTCTTAAGGCAGAATAACCTACTTTTGCGGTCGAATTTTCTGACCTAATTCATAAAACAATTAACAATGGCAAATATTGGAAAGATCACCCAGGTAATCGGTCCTGTAGTAGACGTTGCCTTCGATGGCGAAGGAGCTAAACTACCGAATATCCTAGATTCATTAGAAGTTACAAAACAAGATGGTACCCGCGTGGTACTAGAGTGCCAACAGCACCTTGGCGAAGACCGTGTACGTACTATCTCTATGGAAGGTACTGAAGGTTTAGTTCGTGGCATGAAAGTAACTGACACAGGCTCTCCTATTCAAATGCCTATTGGCGAAGATATCAAAGGTCGTCTTTTCAATGTTGTAGGCGAAGCTATTGATGGTATTAAACAACCTAAGGGTAACAAATCATTGCCAATTCACCGCAATGCACCTGCTTACGAAGATCTATCTACTTCTACTGAAGTTCTTTATACTGGTATTAAAGTTATTGACCTTATCGAGCCTTATGCAAAAGGTGGTAAGATCGGATTATTCGGTGGTGCCGGTGTGGGTAAAACTGTATTGATCCAGGAATTGATTAACAACATCGCGAAAGCATACTCTGGTCTTTCAGTGTTTGCTGGTGTAGGTGAACGTACTCGTGAAGGTAATGACCTTCTTCGTGAAATGATTGAAGCTGGTATTGTTGATTACGGTGATGATTTCATGAAATCTCTTCACGCTGGTGGATGGGATCTTTCTAAAGTAGATCAGGAAAAACTTAAAGACTCAAAAGCAACATTCGTTTTTGGTCAGATGAATGAGCCTCCTGGAGCACGTGCTCGCGTGGCGTTGTCTGGTCTTACGGTTGCTGAATATTTCCGTGATGGTGATGGACAAGGAAAAGGAAAAGATATCCTTTTCTTCGTTGATAACATCTTCCGTTTCACACAAGCTGGTTCAGAAGTATCAGCTCTTTTAGGTCGTATGCCTTCAGCCGTGGGTTATCAGCCAACACTGGCAACTGAAATGGGTGCCATGCAAGAGCGTATCACATCAACTAAAAATGGTTCAATCACTTCAGTACAGGCCGTTTACGTTCCTGCCGATGACTTGACTGACCCTGCTCCTGCAACAACATTCGCTCACTTGGATGCTACTACTGTATTAAGTCGTAAAATTTCTGAGCTTGGTATTTACCCTGCGGTTGATCCGTTGGATTCTACTTCACGTATTCTTCGTGCTGACATCGTTGGTGAAGAACATTACAACTGTACTCAACGCGTTAAAAATATTCTTCAGCGTTACAAAGAATTACAAGACATCATCGCCATCCTTGGTATGGACGAATTGTCTGATGAAGATAAGCAAGTGGTACACCGCGCTCGTCGTGTACAACGTTTCTTGTCTCAGCCATTCCACGTTGCCGAAGCCTTCACAGGCTTGAAAGGTGTTCTCGTAGATATCAAAGACACTATCAAAGGCTTTAACATGATCATGGATGGTGAGCTTGATCACTTACCTGAGATGGCTTTCAACCTGGTTGGTAACATCGATCAGGCCATTGAGAAAGGTGAGAAGATGATGGCTGAAGCTAAAGCTTAAATAGATTTCAAATCAGGTTTCAGATTTAGATTAAGTCTGAAACCTGAAATCAAACAAAATGAAAAAGATGCACTTAGAAATATTAACACCAGAGAAAAAAGTATTCGAAGGCGAAGTGCTTGCAGCTACATTCCCAGGTGCAGATGGTTCTTTTCAGATCTTAGATCATCACGCACCACTTATCAGCCTGCTAAAGAATGGCGTTGTTGAATACAAATCAAAAGAGTCTACTCAAAGCCTTAGCATTACTGGTGGCGTTGTAGAAGTATTGAAAAATAAAGTAATCTTACTTGCCGATGGCATAGTGAACTGATTCCAATTAAATGTCAATAGAAAGGCTGTTCCAAAAGAGCAGCCTTTTTTATTGCATTCTGTTTTTAATCTGATTCTCTTAATCTAACTCAAATATTCATTGACTTGAACAATCAATCTATAAACTAAAAAAGCCGTGTTGATTGCTCAACACGGCTTCATAATATTTTATTATCAGATTAAGCTTCTGCTACTGCTGGTTGTACAGAAACGAAAGATCTTGACTCTCTTCCTTTCTTAAATACTACAACACCATTGGTTAATGCAAAAAGTGTATGATCTTTTCCGATGCCTACGTTCTTGCCAGGATAATGCTTTGTACCACGCTGACGAACGATGATATTTCCGGCAACAACTTTCTGTCCACCGAAAACTTTAATACCTAATCGTTTGCTTTCCGATTCGCGGCCGTTCTTTACTTTACCTTCACCTTTCTTGTGTGCCATAACTAAATTTCGTTAGTCTTATTGGTTTGTTCTTTTGTTTTAAGGAGTATTAACCGATGCTTTCGATTTGCACTTTTGTGAATTGCTGGCGATGACCATTCTTCACAACATACCCTTTTCTTCTTTTCTTCTTGAAAACAATAACTTTGTCTCCTTTTACATGTTCCAGAATCTTACCAGATACTTTAACACCTTTTACAGTAGGGGCGCCAACTTCTATTGAACCACCGTTATCAACGAGAAGCACATTTTCGAAACTTACGTTCGTACCTGCTTCACCGTCCATTTTGGGGGCATAAATAAATTGATCTTTAGCCACTTTGAACTGCTTTCCTGCGATATCTACAATAGCGTACATAGCTTTTTTAAAATAGGATTGCAAAGGTATAAAAAGTATCCACAATTCAGAACGTCACTTTAATAATTTTGACCTTTTTTAAAGCATACCCCTCAAAAAACGCTGATTTAGGCCTTCAAAAAAAAAGCTAATTTTTTTTTAAGGTCATTATAACTGAAAGTCTTGGGTGTAAACAGGCAAATTAACATGTTATTTAACAACTACTTATAGAGTTTAAAATTATCCAAATTGTACCTGATTTATCCGGTTTTTGCCGGTAGACACCTCTTTGTTTTTTTAGAATCGTTTTAAATATTTGTACACTTGACGCTGACCTAGAAGCAACCATTCAATTGTTTCTTAAAAAGCATAAAGATTTAACGGAATTAGTGGCGGGGTGCTGGTGTTATTTATCGGTATCCTGTGTAGATATTTTGGTTTAACCATAACGCATAAAAGCATGAGCCGACCAACACATGAAGAACCGATCTTGAAAGAGAATAAAGATCGTTTTGTGCTCTTTCCTATTCGCCAGCACAATATCTGGAAGTTCTATAAGCAGGCTGAAGCCAGTTTCTGGACTGCTGAAGAAATAGATTTGAGCCATGACCTTCGTGATTGGGAAACTTTAAATGATGGCGAAAGACATTTTATAACACATGTTCTGGCTTTCTTCGCCGCCAGTGATGGTATCGTGAATGAAAATCTGGCTGAGCACTTTGTAAGTGAAGTGCAATACACGGAAGCTAAATTCTTTTATGGCTTTCAGATCGCCATCGAAAATATTCACTCCGAAACATATTCGCTTTTAATTGACACCTACGTAAAAGATCCAAAAGAAAAGGACAAACTATTTCACGCCATCGAAACTATGGATTGCGTGAAGAAGAAAGCTGACTGGGCATTACGTTGGATTGACAAGGGTGATTTTCAGGAACGACTCATTGCCTTTGCTGCTGTTGAAGGAATATTTTTCTCAGGCTCATTCTGCTCTATATTCTGGTTAAAGAAACGCGGCTTAATGCCAGGGCTGACTTTCTCAAATGAACTCATTTCAAGAGATGAAGGTCTGCATTGTGATTTTGCATGCCATTTATATACTGACCATGTAGTGAACAAACTTCCTGAACAAACGGTTATTGACATCATTAAAGATGCTGTTGAAATCGAAAAAGAATTTGTTACAGATGCACTGCCGGTTAACCTTATTGGTATGAATGCAGAGCAAATGAGACAGTATATTGAATTTGTTGCTGATCGTTTATTGAATGAATTGATCGGTAAAAAGATTTATAACGCTACGAACCCGTTTGACTTCATGGATATGATCTCGCTTCGTGGCAAGACTAACTTCTTTGAGAAACGAGTAGCTGAATATCAAAAAGCCGGAGTGATGAAAAGTACGGAGAAAGAAACCTCTCCAAAGTTTTCATTGAACGAAGATTTTTAGTTACATTCAAACACATTTTTTAAGCTAAATAAAAAATTACAACCCCAACCCTACCAAGAAATGCTTGTATTAAAACGCGACGGACATCGCGAGTCCGTAAAATTCGATAAGATCACCGCTCGAATCGAAAAGCTTTGCTACGGTCTGGATCCAAAACACATCAACCCGGTTGAAGTTGCCATGAAGGTGATTAATGGCCTCTACGATGGTGTGTCGACTGTTGAACTTGATAACCTTGCTGCCGAGATCGCAGCCTCGATGACAACCCGTCATCCTGATTTTGCGCGCTTAGCTGCACGTCTTGCTATCTCTAATCTGCATAAAGTAACAAGTAAGTCTTTCTCTAATACAATGAAGAGACTTTATACTTATGTAGATCCCAAGACTGGACAAAACGCTCCGCTCATTTCAAAAGAAACCTGGAAGGTTATTAAAGATAATGCTGCTGAATTAGATGAAGCGATCATTTACGATCGCGATTTCAGTTACGATTACTTTGGCTTCAAAACATTAGAGCGTTCTTACCTGATGAAAATCGATGGTAAGACAATTGAACGTCCACAACATTTGATTATGCGTGTGGCTGTTGGTATTCACGGTGAAGATATTCCGGCAGCCATTGAAACATATAACCTCATGTCTGAGAAGTGGTTTACACATGCCACTCCAACGCTGTTCAATGCAGGTACTCCAAGACCCCAATTATCATCATGCTTCCTTTTAACAATGAAGGACGACAGTATCGATGGTATTTATGATACATTAAAGAATTGCGCTAAAATATCACAATCAGCTGGCGGTATTGGTCTAAGCATCCATAATGTAAGAGCAAAAGGTTCATACATTAAAGGAACAGGCGGAACCTCTAACGGTATTGTGCCTATGCTCAGAAACTTCGACATGACTGCACGTTATGTTGATCAGGGTGGTGGAAAGCGTAAAGGAAGTTTCGCTATCTATCTTGAGCCATGGCATGCTGATATTTTTGAATTCCTTGATCTGAAAAAGAATCATGGTAAAGAAGAAATGCGTGCACGTGATCTCTTCTATGCTATGTGGCTTTCAGATCTTTTCATGAAGCGCGTTGAGAACAACGAAATGTGGTCTCTCTTCTGCCCTAACGAAGCTCCTGGCCTTGCCGATTGCTATGGTGAAGAGTTCGAAAGATTATATGAGAAGTATGAAAAAGAAGGAAGAGCAAGACGTGAAGTAAAAGCTCAGGATCTTTGGTTTGAAATTCTTGAATCTCAAATCGAAACTGGAACTCCTTATATCTTATATAAAGACGCTGCCAATAAAAAATCAAATCAGAAGAACCTTGGTACCATTAAGTCAAGCAACTTATGTACTGAGATTATGGAGTACACTTCTGCTGACGAAGTAGCTGTTTGTAACCTCGCTTCTATTGCTCTTCCAAAATTTGTAACGGAAGATGGCAAGTTTGATCACCA
>DATCRE010000016.1:0-5775 GCA_036569145.1 Cyclobacteriaceae bacterium | reverse complement strand
CCGTGGAGCCGTGGTGGTATAGTGAACTCACAGGTGTTTGATCATACTTCCATACTTCAGTTTCTGGAAATTTTTACGAGCCATAAAGCGGGCAAGAAGATAGAAGAGACAAACATCAGTGCATGGCGCAGGACTATATGTGGAGATCTTACATCAGTATTTCAGCCTTATAAGGGAGAAAAGTTTCAGCTTCCCTCCTTCCTGAACAAGGACAAGTTTATAGAAGAAATTCATCAGGCTAAATTCAAAAACATTCCGACCGGTTATAAAAGCTTGTCAGCATCAGAAGTTGAAGACATTCTTAACAAACCAATAGAAACTGATCTGATGCCACACCAGGAGCGCGGTGTGCGAAGAGCTAACGCGTTGCCCTACCAACTTTATGCCGAAGGTAAACTCAATGCTGACAAGACAGTATTTGAAATAACTTTTGAAGCGAGTAACAAATTCTTTGGAGAAAAAACATCGGGCTCGCCTTTTCACGTTTATGGAAAAAATATGAATCCCAGGACCTACGCTGTAAAAGCTGGTGATCAATTAAGTGATAACTGGAAGATTAACAACGTTGAGCAAGGACATTATCAACTTCATGTTTACGGTCCGAATGGTTTCTTCCGATCATTTGAAGGAAGCAGTAACGATCCATCGATTGATTCGAGATGTAATTATGTTGAAACAGATTCGAAGTTACCAGGCAACGTAGAAATAACACTGACTAATCTGGATTCCAAACCATTAAAAATTTCAATTATTGATAATGCCTACAAAGCAGGCAAACAAACACACGCCATTGAAACTGGCAAAAATTTAACAGTCGCACTTGATCTCTCGAAGAGCCTTGGCTGGTATGATTTTACAATAACCGTTGCTGACGATAATATCTTTATGAAGCGCTATGCAGGCCGGGTTGAAACGGGCAAGAGCGGTTTTACAGATCCTGCTATGGGACACGCCATTTAGAATCATAAAAAAGCTTCATGCCGTTAGTCGACATGAAGCTTTCTACTTTATACCAATTATAATTTTATTCCAACTCTGATTTTTTAACAGCCAGTCTATAAAGCATAATCATCATGGCCACAAAAAATAGTGTACCGAGAATCTGATACCCACCATGACCCAACATTTCAGTAAGACTATGTTCAAGATTTACTTTCTCCAGCGATTCGCTAAAGAATACAGATAGAATAGCAACGACTACACCTGTTATAGCACCTCCGGCAATTAAGCCTGTTGCAAACAAACTTCCTCTTCCCAGTTCATCATCTTCTTTCTTTTCATTCTTGCGTTCAGCTCTCCAGTCTACATAACCTTTAATAACGCCACCTGCAAAAATAGGAAGCGTTGTCGATAGCGGTAAGTAGAGTCCAATTGCAAAAGCAAGCGCTTTAATACCACAAAGCTCTAACGTTATGGCAATAAAAACACCAACCATTATATATTGCCACGGAAGATTAGAAGAAAGAATACCTATGTCTAACACTGCCATCAGGAGCGCTTGTGGTGCAGGATATCGATCACTTCCAATAGCGTGTGTTAATCCTTGTGCAAGCATTTCAGGTGTTGGTGTATCTAACACTCGTACCACTACGCCGATAACAACGGAAGAGACAATAGCACCAATAAACAAAGCCAGCTGCTGATACTTTGGTGTTGCACCAACAATATAACCTGTCTTTAAATCCTGTGATGTGCCACCTGCATTTGATGCTGCAATACAAATCATTCCTCCAACAACCAGCGCCAGTGGCTCAAACAATTTTCCTGACCAACCAACACTGGTAAAGATGAGACACGTGCCCATTAATGTTGCAATGGTCATCCCTGAAATTGGATTGTTACTCGTCCCCACCAAACCAACAATACGACTTGATACTGTAACAAAGAAGAACCCAAATATCACGATTAGAAACCCAATAAAAATCTTCTGTAGAATTCCATCACCTGGAATGATTGTCGATGGAAGAAGTGCAATGATCAATACCAAAGCAATGCTTCCTATTACAACAACTTTTAAAGAAAGATCTCTGTCAGTTCGTAATACACCACCTTCGTTTTTCTCCTTCATGGCTCCGATACTTTCACGGAAAGAGCTTACTATAGTCGGTATCGTCTTAAGCAGTGTAATAAAACCACCAGCTGCCACAGCACCCGCACCAATCAACCGTATATAGGCACGATAGATGGCATCAGCATAACTCCCGAATGAATGTGTTGCAGGGTCCCACGCGCCAGGTCCACCTGCCTGTGTAAGATCTTTTATATAACCAAGTTTTTGAAGTTGCAGTGCAATAGTATCAGAAGGCACTAATGTTGTAAGCAATGGTATAAGTCCCCACCATGCTAAAACAGATCCCGCTACCAGCACGCCAGAAATTCTTGGCCCAATGATATAACCAACGCCAAGATATTCCGGTGTGATCTCTCCACGCGTTGCACCTGCCGGCCAGAATTTATTTGTATAACTTGTTACTACTGAAGGCACTTCGGCTATAACATGAAATACTTTTTGAAGTACAGCATAACCAAAGGCAATACCCATTCCTATAAACGCTGTTTGAGCAAATACGCCACCTTTTTCACCAGCCTGTAAAACAGAAGCACAGGCTGTTCCTTCAGGATAAGGCAATGTTCCATGTTCTTTAACAATCAATGACCGTCTTAGCGGAATCATCATCAGCGTACCAAGCATGCCACCTAATGCTGCCAATATTAATATGGTGAGATAATCGAAATAGCCTTCACCTATACTTCTTCCATCAGCGCCCGGAGAAAGAAACAAAAATCCTGGTAAGGTAAAGACAACACCTGCCGCTATGGATTCACCAGCAGAGCCTGTAGTTTGAATAATATTATTTTCAAGAATGGTGGTCTTCAAAAATTTCCGTCCCAGTGTAATGGCTATAACAGCAATGGGGATGGAAGCTGTAACGGTAAGGCCTGCCTTCAAGGCGAGGTAAACCGTAGAGGCTCCAAACAAAATTCCAAAGAGACATCCAAAAAGGACAGACTTAAATGTAAACTCCGCCATTGTCTTTTCGGGCGGCACATAAGGTTTAAAAATTTTAGGTACTTCCATTTATACTCAGTTTAGGTTAGGTTCAATACAATAATCTAAAATCTATTTAATATCTCCCATCAGCTTGCGAATAGGTTTATTTAAAATCAACACAATCAATCCTGAAATCAACATCACTTTCACTACCACCCAAAAAAGATCAAACAACAAATGTGGATCTTGTGTGATTGCCTTTTCATCAAACTCACCGGCAAACAATCCTGCTACCAGGTTGCCAAAAGCTATTGACATAAACCAGATGCCCATCATTTGTCCAACAAGTTTCTTTGGAGATAATTTTGTTACAGCACTAAGTCCAACAGGATACAAACAGATTTCACCAAAGGTATGAAGCAGATAAGTTATAATAAGCCATGATGGCAACGCCTTCTGACCATTCATTATAATAAGTGAAGCCCCCATCATCACAGCATAACCTGCCCCCATAAAAAGAAGACCCAATGAAAATTTGACAGGTGTTGATGGATTAATATTTTTCTTCGAAAGCTTTATCCAAAGCCATGCAAAGACTGATGAGAAAATAATGACAAATATGGGTGGCACAGATTGAAACCATTCTGCAGGTCGTTCCTTTCCAAGGAGAAATAAATCTGTATAGTTCTGTGCAAATAGATTAAGCGATGAACCTTGTTGTTCATATCCAGCCCAGAACATGCATGAGAATATAAACAAGATACCAATAACAAATATCTTCTTCTTTTCATCTGTCACCAGTTTTTCAAAGAGAAATACATAGATAAAGTATAGAAGAAAACTAATACCCAACACGTATGCCGATGCTTGTGCAATAGCAACAGGATTAACAGTAACGATGTGTTGTGATAACAGAAAAACAAGAGCAGCAAATGCCACCATAAAAAACCAGATCACACTCTTGATCGTCGTTTCTCTTTTTTTCTGTAACTGAGGATTGTCTAGTTTAACAGGCTCCAATCCAATATCACCAAGATTTTTTTCTGTAAACTTATATTGAATTAGCCCTATAACCATGCCAAGTCCGGCAGCAATAAATCCATAATGCCAGTTATAATTCAACCTGAGATAGCCTGTAATGATGGGAGAAATAAACGCACCGGAATTAATACCCATATAGAACAGTGAGAAGCCCGCATCACGTTTAATCTGTTCGTCTTTTGTATACAAGCTTCCAACTATACTGCTCGCGTTGGGCTTTAATAAGCCAGTTCCAATAACAATAAGTGCAAGCCCGATAAAAAATGTTTCTGTATAAGGAAGTGCTAAACAAACATGACCCAATGCAATGATACATCCGCCATAAAAAATTGCTTTGCGTAAACCAAAGAACTTATCCGCAAGCCACCCACCAGGTAATGAAAAAAGATAAACACACATGGTATAGAGACCATAGATGGCAGTACCCGTTTTGATGTCAAGACCCATGCCTCCTTCTTCGACAGTAGCAACCATAAACAGTAGCAAAAGCGCACGCATGCCATAGTAACTGAATCGCTCCCACATCTCAACAAAAAATAGAGTTGCCAGGCCAATGGGATGGCCAAAGAATGTTTTAGGTTTAGTCATGTGCTACAATTCCCAATTCAAAATTTTTAAAAGTATGGCTATATATCTGTTTTACCAAATTAAAATTGGTTAACGGCCCAAATACAAAATACCATTTGCAATCGTTTGAAAGGCGTCAAAAGTAACATTTTTTACTTTATATTTGCCCTACATTATTAACCAAACTGAGAGATGATAGAATCCGGAACGAGACCAGTCCGGGGCTCTGTTGTGCCATTGGGTATTGCCCAAGGTCACGCCCACTGGAATTTAACACCCCAACAACTTCAAGACATTGCCATAAAATCCGAACAGGCAATCATCACAAACACAGGTGCCCTAGCTATTGATACTGGCGCCTTTACAGGTCGATCCCCCAAGGACAAATTCACAGTTCGAGATGCCATCACCGAAAAATCTGTATGGTGGAGCACATTCAACATTCCATTTGATTCAGCAAAATTCGAAAAGCTCTATCAGAAAATGATTGCTTACCTCAATGGTAAGGAATTCTATGTCCGTGATGCATATGCGTGTGCTGATCCACGCTATCGTATGAATGTTAGAGTGATCACAGAATTAGCGTGGTCTAACCTGTTTGTTCACAACATGTTTTTAAGACCGACAGAAGAGGAGCTACAGAATTTTTCTCCTGAATGGTTAGTGATTAACATCCCAAGCTTCAAAGCCAATCCTGAAGAAGATGGAACGCGACAATCTAACTTCTCCATTCTTGATTTTACAAGAAAGATAATTCTCATTGGAGGAAGTGGCTATACGGGCGAAATAAAGAAGGGTATTTTCACAGCATTGAATTTTATTCTTCCTCATCAGAAAGATGTGTTGGCTATGCACTGCTCAGCAAACATAGGTGAGCGTGGCGATACTGCTATTTTCTTTGGCTTGTCGGGTACAGGTAAAACAACATTATCCGCCGATCCTCACAGGCAACTTATTGGCGATGATGAACACGGCTGGACATTCGATGATGTGATCTTCAATTTTGAAGGTGGATGTTATGCTAAAACAATTGATCTGTCAGAAAGCAAAGAACCCGAAATATTCAACGCCATTAAAGAAGGCGCTTTACTTGAAAATATTGTCTTCAAAAAAGATTCGCGGGTAGTAGACTATACCAGCAAGGCCAAGACCGAAAATACAAGAGTAAGCTATCC
>DATCRE010000015.1:0-47934 GCA_036569145.1 Cyclobacteriaceae bacterium | reverse complement strand
TTTATATTTATCATATGCTAAAACCTTACATGAGAAACCTGAGAGACGTTTAGCAAAGGCCTGGCCCATATTTCCATAACCAATAATACCAATGGTCTTATCCATGATCTCTGTGCCACGGTTGCCTTCTCTATCCCACATACTCATCTTTACTTCGTCATCGCCTTTGGGAATATGACGTAGCAATGCCAGTAGCATACCAACAGTATGTTCACCTACAGCATCTCTATTGCCTTCAGCTGCAGGAAGTATAGCTATTTTTTTTTCAATGAGATAATCCTGGTCAAGATTATCTATACCAGCACCTGCTCTTCCAATAAATTTTACAGTAGGATTTTCGCCTAACAGATCTCGATCGATAGTCGTTTTACTTCGTACGATTAGGCCATCATAGCCATGATGTTTTTCTTTAATCTCATCACGCGTGATACTTGGAAAATAATCTGCTTCCCAGCCAATTTCTTCCAGCATGGCGAAGAGACTATCGTGCATGGGATCGACAACAATACATTTTGGTAAAGCCATTTTTCTATAGCAAAAGGTGGACTGTCAGAAAATAAACGGTGAGGCCAAGCAAGTCATTAGTGGTCGTAATAAAAGGACCAGCAGCCAATGCAGGGTTAAACCCAAAGCGATTTAATATTAAAGGTGTGATAGTGCCTATGAATGATGCAAAAATTACTACACTAAACAATGCGATAGATACTACTGTTGACAAGCTGTATTCTCTGAATAAAAGGATGTTAGCCCCTAACACAATGGTTGAAAGAAATACACCATTGAAGATCGCCACAAAGAAAACTTTTACAAGACGTTTCCACAAACCTTCATCAACAAACCCAGGATTGGCAAGACTTTGTACAATTAATGACGATGACTGTATACCTACGTTGCCACCCGTTGCCTGAATCAACGGCGTAAAGAAAGCAATGGCTGTTATACGCATAAGTTCTTTTTCGAAAAGCCCCATGAACTTCGCATTCATCAGCCCTCCTAAAATTCCAATCAGAAGCCACGGTAAACGGGCACGGGCATTTCGCCAAACGCTATCATCTTCTTCAACATCTTCACTGATACCGGCCATGATCTGACGTTCTTCATCAGCCTGTTCAGTAATCACGTCCACAACGTCATCAATAGTAATCCTGCCTACAAGTTGTCCCTGCACATTGATAACAGGAACCGATTCGAGATCATACTTTTTCATAATCTCAGCTACCTCGCTATCCTCCAGGTAAGTTTGAACAGAAGGAATATCCTGTTCACAAATATCAGCTACCAGCGTTTTAGCTTCTGATACGATAAGGTCTGTTAATGACACTCTTCCTAATAGCGTATCTCTGTCATCAACAACATAAACGGTATAGAACTTAGTAACATTCTCCGCCTGCTTGCGAATTTCATTTACACATTGAACAACTGTCCAGTTAATGTTGGCCTTGATTAATTCCTTGGCCATCAAACCACCGGCAACATTCTCTTCATATCGTAACAGTTCCGTTACCTGGCCTTGAAGTTCGAGCTCAAGACCTGAGAGAACCTCCTCACGCTCCTTGATGGGAAGTTCATTAAGAATATCGGCAACATCGTCCGAAGCCAACTGATTTAAAAATATAATAATGCCTGTTGGCGGATATACTTTTAAAAAACTTTTGCGTGTCTCAGAATCCAGGTCATTAATAATCTCAGCCTGCAAGTCGATGGGAAGAAGATCCATTACATATTTGGATTCCTCGGCATTGAATTCATAGAGTAGAGACGTGATATCAGCGGCACGCACTCCTTCCAGTGACTCACGAAGAAACTGATCATCGCGTTCATCTAGCGCCTGCTGAAAGCGGTCACGAAATTCTTTTGTTAATTCAAATTCAACCAAGGGCTGCACGACTCTGTTCTATTAAATTGGTTAGCTGAATAAAATCTTCTACCGACAATTGCTCAGCCCGTTTGTTCATAATAGGAAGAGCCGAAATTTCAGTCGCCAAATTTAGATTTTTTAATGCGTTGCGCAAGGTCTTGCGTCGTGTATTAAAACCTTGCTTTACAACTTGTGTAAAAAGTTTCTCATTGCAGCCAAGTTGTTTCCTCTCGTTACGAATCAACCTGATCACACCCGACATTACTTTGGGCGGAGGATTAAAAACTTCAGGAGGTACTTTGAATAAGAACTCAATAGTATAATAAGCTTGTAGCAATACACTTAGTATTCCGTAAGCTTTGCTTCCATGTGGTGATGCTATTCTGTCCGCCACCTCTTTTTGGAGCATGCATACTACACTTTCCACCTGATCATGATAAAGAAGTACTCTGAAAAATATCTGGGAAGAAATATTGTAAGGAAAATTGCCAATGATAGAGAACTTGTTAGAAAAGGTTTTCGCCAGATCCATCTCCAGGAAATCACCTTCAATTATTTTGTCATTGAGCTGTGGATATTTTTTCTTCAATACCGGAATGGAGTCTCGGTCTATTTCAATAAGGGTAAGGTCAATATCTTTTGCGTCCGTCATGTACTGCGTAAGTACACCCGTGCCCGGCCCGATCTCAAGTGTTAATGGCGAGCTTCTATTCACGGGCAACGCATCAACAATTCTTTTGGCTATGCTCTGATCCATTAAGAAATGCTGGCCAAGAGATTTTTTAGGACGTACCATCGACTAGGTTTAAGTTTATTTATTGTATTATTTTAAGAAGGTACTCAACAACCGAGTTCACCTCTTTTTAAAGTTGAGCGAGCAAGGTACAATGAACCAGTTTAAATTTTTGTTAATTCGCGTACAATTCATTTGTTCATGACACATCAACACAAGCACGAGAAGCCACGCATTGGTATAACATTAGGCGACATTAATGGCGTAGGACCAGAAGTAGTAATGAAAGCACTGGCCGACACACGTTTGCTCAACATCATCACACCTGTTATCTATGGTTCAGCCAAAACCATATCTTTTTATAAGAAGTTATTGAACATCGAAGACTTCAATTACAGCCAGGTTAGAAACAAAGGTCAATTTGCAGCACGCCAACTAAATGTTGTTAACTGCTGGGATGAAAACCTGGAACCCACACCAGGCAAGGCTTCAACGGAAACTGGCAAGGCAGCACTGGCTGCATTAAAGCAGGCCTGTTCAGATTTAAAGGAAGGTCTGTTGGATGCTTTAGTAACAGCACCTATAGACAAGCATACTATTCACAGTACAGAGTTTCCTTTCCGCGGACACACTGAATTTTTGAATGAGTTCTTTGGCATTCAGGAAAGTGTCATGTTTATGGTTAGCAATGGATTAAAGGTAGGACTTGTAACCGAGCATGTTCCGCTCAAAGATGTGTCTGCCCTGATAACCAAGGAGCGCCTCGAAGGGAAAATAAAAATCATGGAGCAATCGCTTAAAAAAGACTTTGGTATTACTAAGCCAAAGATTGCTGTGCTTGGACTTAATCCTCATGCCGGTGATGGCGGATTACTTGGCCCTGAAGATGACCAGGTTATAAAGCCATTCGTTAATGAGCAACGAAACAAGAACAGACTTGTTTTTGGTCCCTACCCTGCCGATGGTTTCTTCGGAACAAGCCAGCATTCAAAATATGATGCTGTGCTGGCCATGTATCACGATCAGGGGTTAATACCATTCAAGACCATTGCTTTTGAAGAAGGCGTAAACTTCACTGCAGGTCTGCCCGTTATCAGAACTTCACCAGATCACGGAACAGGTTATGGCATTGCAGGGAAGAATCAGGCAGATGAAACGTCTACACGTGAAGCCATTTATCGGGCTATTGATATCTTAAAACATAGAATGGAACCGTCTACAGAAAAATAAGCTTTATTGATTCCGTTCTTTTACCTTTCAACTTCGTAAATGAACTTAATAATGAATATTATATAATTTTGGATCTCAAGTAATAGTTGAAATGGATATAGTCACTAAAAAGCAACTGAACATACTAATTCAATTGGCCGAAGCCGATAAGCATTTTGCAAAAATTGAACGCGAAATGATTTTTAAGATAGCGAAAGACCGCAACTTCCCTGAAAGTGAGGTCAATGAGCTCATTAAAAATCCTGAACCTATCGATTCACTTGGAGCTTTATCAATCGATCAGAAATTCGATTACCTGATGTCGAGCATTGAACTGATTTTCATCGATCAGAATGTGTTTGAAAGTGAGGTTATCTTTTGTAAGAACATTGCCATCAAATTAGGCTTTAAGAAAGGCGTTATAGACTACTTTATTGAACATTTCAATGAAAAAACCCGCGAAGAGTTCAGAGATATAGTATTTAAGGAGTTCGTCTGAAGTCTCCTATTCAAAAACTTTAAATGCCGTGATTCCTGAATTACGGCATTTGTTTTTATGGAGTATATATGTTTCAAGCCAAAAACCCCTTATTCGCCTTAAAAATCAGTTTTTTCGTCAATGCAGACAAATACGTGATCTGTCGAAACCCCAGCCATTCCACGTATTTAGTTCATTTTTTCATATTCTGATTAATATTCCTAAATTTGCCGACTAATTTTAAAAAGCCCGGAAGGGGCAGGCGGTGAAGGCTTATCGTATTAATATCGTTGGTTTAAGTAACAGTTTACACCATTTCGACTTCGAAATCGGGAAAGACTTCTTTAACCATTATGGAAATGACCTTCTTAATGATGGCACATTTACAGTGGGTGTTGATCTGACCAAGCACGAAACATTTATTGAGGCTGACTTCCATATAAAAGGAGCTGCCAAACTGGAATGTGACCGCAGCCTTGAACTTTTTGATTATCCAATAGAAGCCAGACATAAAATGGTTTTCAAATTTGGAGACGAAGATCAGGAGATCACTGAAGAGATTATGATGATTAATCGCGAAACGGTTAGTCTTGAATTGGGCCAGCTGATCTATGAATACATAGGAGTTGCCATACCCATGAAAAAGCTCCATCCTAAGTTTCAGGATGAAGAAGATGAGGATGATCTAAGTGAAGGAAGGATAGTTTATTCTTCCGATGAAAATATTGACGAAGAAGAAAACAAAGACATTGACCCACGGTGGGAGCAATTAAAAAAATTAAAATAAACAGTTTAGAATATGCCGAATCCAAAACGAAAAACCTCCAAAACCCGCAGGGATAAGAGAAGAACACATTATAAAGCCTTCGCTAAAGAATTAGCTGTGTGCCCTACAACTGGTGAACACCACCTGCCTCACCGTGCTTTCTGGCACGAAGGAAAGCTTTACTTCAATGGTAAAGTTGTGATGGAAAAAGAAGTACTTGCATAAAGACTAATGCTTATCAACCCTGCAACAGACCAACTCCCTAAAAAGGTTGTACCTGCAATTACAGGGTCTGAAAAGGATACTTATATCGCAATAAAATAAACCATTTAACAAAACGCTCGGTGTGCAACATCGGGCTTTTTGCTTTTTATAAAGGCTATTAAAATAGTCTGATACTTTTTTAGAATTAAATTCAACAGCATGACTAAAATTAGAGCGGCAATCACAGGAGTAGGCGGTTATGTGCCAGACTACGTTCTCACCAATCAGGAATTAGAAACGATGGTTGAGACCAGTGATGAGTGGATTACCTCCCGAACTGGTATTAAGGAAAGAAGAATTTTAAAAGGTGAAAACCAGGGCGTTTCGGTGTTGGGTATTGCAGCAGTAAAAGATATGCTGGCAAAAACTAAACTGGACCCTAAAGAAATTGACCTGGTTATTTTTGCTACTGTAACAGCCGACATGACATTTCCTGCAACGGCAAATATTGTAGCTACCGCAGTTGGTGCAACGAATGCCTTTAGTTTTGATATGAGCGCAGCCTGCTCTGGTTTTATCTATGCGCTTTCAACAGGTGCCAGCTTTATTCAGTCAGGCATGTATAAAAAAGTAGTTGTTATCGGTGGCGATAAGATGTCAGCCATTATGGATTACACAGACCGTACAACGTGTATTATTTTTGGTGATGGCGCTGGTTGTGTATTACTTGAACCTACTACAGAAGATGTTGGTGTAATGGATGCTATCCTCAAGAGCGATGGCGCCGGTGAAGCTTATCTGCACATGAAAGCCGGTGGAAGCCGAATGCCAGCATCGCATGAATCTATTGATAAACGCTTGCACTATGTTTACCAGGAAGGTTCTGCCGTATTCAAATTTGCTGTTACCAACATGGCTGATGTTTCAGCTCAACTTGTAACACGTAACAACCTCACACCTGAGTCTATTGCATGGCTGGTTCCGCATCAGGCCAATAAACGAATTATTGACGCCACAGCACAACGGGTAGGCATTACTGAAGATAAGGTAATGATGAACATCGAGCGTTACGGTAATACTACCGGAGGTACGATTCCTCTTTTGTTATGGGATTATGAAAAGCAACTTAAGAAAGGCGACAACCTTGTAATAGCAGCTTTCGGCGGAGGCTTTACATGGGGCGCTGTATATTTAAAATGGGCTTACAATAGCAATTAAAAGCATATTTTAAATGCATTTGATTTTCTCAGAGCTCGCGCAACTATAACTTGTAAATAACTATTTCATTTGTAAATTAACCGCTTTATATGGCAACAGTATCAGATTTAAGCAAGGGTAACTTTGTTCGCTACAATGGCGAAGTGATGCAGGTTGAAGAACTTCAACACCGCACACCAGGCAACCTCAGAGCTTTCTACCAGGTAAAACTTCGAAACATCAGAAATGGCAAAATTGCCGAGAATCGTTTCCGTCCTGGTGAAGATATTGAAATGCTTCGCGTTGAAACCAAAGAATATCAATACCTCTATGCCGATGGCGATAGCCTGGTATGCATGGATAAGGAAACTTTTGACCAGATCTACCTCGACAAAGCTTTGCTTGGCGATGCTGTAAAGTATATCAAAGAAGAGGTAACGCTCATTATTGCTTTTGAAAACGGAACAACGCCAATTACTGCTGAAGCTCCGATGCACGTAGCCATGGTCGTTTCTTACACAGAACCAGGTGTAGCTGGCGATACTGCAACCCGCACCCTTAAACCTGCGACACTTGAAAATGGTACAGAAATTCGAGTACCACTATTTGTAAACACTGGTGACAATATTAAAATAAACACCACCACTGGTGAGTATGTTGAACGCGTGAAATAATAAATAGAAAACCTAACCTTTATGAGTAAAAAACCTGCGTCAAAAAGTCAATCCAAGCCAACAGAAAGTGCTTCGAAGACATCCGGTACAGGATCATCTAACCAACCCGCAATGAAAACTTCTGAAATAAGAGACCTTATCGATTTCATTTCCAAGTCAGGCTTGAACGAGGTGAACATTGAAACAAAGGAATTAAAGCTTAGCGTTAAGCGTGAGCCAGACCAAAAAATATTCAAATCATCACCAGTGCCTGTATCAGTAGCATCTGCACCTGCAGTAGTAGCTACAGCTCCTGTTGTTGCACCTGTGGCTGCGCAGCAACCTGCTAAAGTTGAGAAAGCTGCAACTGAAGCTTCTACAGGAAAGAAAACAGTTGATATCAAATCACCTATGATTGGTACATTCTATCGTTCTTCTAATCCTGATACACCAGCATTCGTTTCTGTTGGCGATAAAGTAACAAAAGGACAAACAGTTTGTATCATTGAAGCTATGAAGCTATTCAATGAAATAGAATCTGAAGTTTCAGGTACCATTGTAAAAGTGAACTTAGAAAACGCAACACCGGTAGAATACGATCAGGTTCTTTTTGTTGTTGAACCAGATTAATTGAATTTCTTAACCATCCGAATCAGCCAATGAGTTGTATTCTGTTTTGCAGATCATCCAACTTGTATATGATGCGATGTAGTTTAAAAGTTTGATTGTTGAATTAACCCCAAATCATTGTGTTTAAAAAAATATTAATAGCAAACCGTGGTGAAATTGCTCTTCGTGTAATTCGTACATGCAAAGAGATGGATATCAAAACTGTTGCCGTTTATTCTACAGCCGACCGCGAGAGTCTTCACGTTCGTTTTGCTGATGAAGCCGTTTGTATTGGTGATGCACCAAGCAAGGATTCATATTTAAATATACCACGCATTATATCAGCAGCTGAGATTACAAATGCTGATGCCATTCACCCTGGTTATGGATTCTTGTCAGAGCGCGCAGAATTCTCTGCTATCTGTCATGAATACGGAATCAAGTTTATCGGCCCTACACCCAAGATGATTGAATTGATGGGTGATAAGGCTACCGCGAAAGACACTATGCGTAAAGCAGGTGTCCCAGTTATCCCTGGTTCTGATGGACTTCTTTCTTCATTGGAAGAAGGAATGAAAATCGCCAAGAAAATCAAGTACCCTGTTATTGTTAAAGCAACAGCCGGTGGTGGTGGTAAAGGTATGCGCATCATCAACGATGAGTCTGAGTTCAAAAAAGCATGGGATGATGCCAAGCGTGAAGCGGGTGCATCGTTCGGTAACGATGGACTTTATCTTGAGAAGTTTGTTGAGGAACCACGTCACATTGAAATACAACTTGTAGGTGATCAGTATGGTAAGGCATGTCACTTATCAGAACGCGATTGCTCTATTCAGCGTCGTCACCAGAAACTGGTTGAAGAAACACCATCTCCTATTGTAAGCCAGGAGTTGCGTGAGCGTATGGGGGAAGCGGCTATTAAAGGAGCGATGGCGATCAACTATGAAGGTGTTGGTACTATTGAATTCCTTGTTGACAAGCACGGCGATTTCTACTTCATGGAAATGAATACACGTATCCAGGTAGAGCATCCCATCACAGAAGAAGTAACAGATTACGATCTTATAAAAGAACAGATAAAAGTGGCAGCAGGTGTACCAATCTCAGGTCGCAACTACTTCCCTAACCTGTTTGCTATGGAGTGTCGTATCAATGCCGAAGATCCTGCAAATGGTTTCAGACCATCACCAGGGAAGATCACTAACCTTCACATGCCAGGTGGTCACGGTATCCGTATTGATAGCCACGTGTATGCCGGTTATACAATTCCTCCAAATTATGATTCCATGATTGCCAAGCTAATTGCTACAGGTCAATCACGCGAAGAAGTAATTACACGCATGAAACGTGCTTTGCAGGAGTTTGTAATTGAAGGTGTAAAGACAACTATTCCATTCCACATTAAGCTGATGGATAATCCTAGTTTCAGATCGGGTAAGTTCACAACGAAATTCCTGGAAACAAATTTCGATTTCTCTGATTTGAAATAAGGTGTCAAGAGTAAATTCTAAAACAACAATCTGGAGTAATTCGGGTTGTTGTTCTTTATTACTGGACAGATCTGAATTAGCTTTAATAATAGAAATTTTCATCAGGACGTTTTTTCTCAAAAGACCTTCATATGTTTAGAAACACCTTCTTCATATTCTTTCTTGTCTTTTCTTTCAGTTGTTATAGTCAGAAAAAAAATAATGACAATCTTGATTCTATCAGAAAAGAAATTTTGAATGAAGGTTTGCTTCTCTATCGTTTAGAGAAAGCTTCGTGGATTGCAACTGACATCCTACTAAAAGACTACACTGAAATATCGAACAAAATTGAAGGATACCTATCGTATGTTGATAATAGAAATACGAAAACCATTTTCTGGACGAACGATAACAAAATATTATTATCCATTGAATTTGATAGTATTGCAAGCATCAAAAATCCAAGAGTCGATTTTATCACCCGTCTTCCATTAAAAAAAGAAAATGAACTGATTGCCTTAAGAAAAGCAGCATTTAACGAGTTAGCCAAAAATGAAGGTAAGTTTTTCTCATTCTATAACAATACAGGTCAGAATGTAATACCAATCATTGGAGAGAAACGTTTAGTTTTTATAATGACTGGTTCTCAGGCACAGGAAATAATTGTAGGCAATGACTACAAACTTACATTTAATGACAATAACGAAATCGAAGAAAAAGAGAAGCTTCACAACAGCCTTTTGCGATTTGATCAAAGTAACAAAAAGCAAAACGAAATTGGTACATTTCACACTCACCTAAAAGCTCATCCTTTCATGACATCCACCGATATTTGTACGTTTTTATTATTTCAGGATGTTTTCAAAATTGAAAAACATACAGTAGTGTCTGACGCTTACACTTCGATATTTGAATCCTCGCGAGCTTTGTTAATAATTGTTCCAATCTTGAATCACAAATGATGTATCAATTTCCTGTAACCAATAACAATTCTATTCCTTCAATCAATAACACGAATCCTTTGATTTAGTTTGATAATGAAACACGACTAAATTCGATCAGGCCACAAAGCTTCAAAGCTGCAAAACAGGTCTAATCGTCCGTACAGGCACTATTTAAGTGTATGATAAACATTTTTTTATTCAAACGTTTGTAATGGGCTGATTTTCGTCTTAATTTTTCCCCGCATTAAGCCTAGCCTATGGAATTTGAATTAAACAGAAAGGAGTTCGACCCTATGTGGGCATCCTTTAAAAATGGCAATAGAAAGGCATTCGAAGTTATTTACAGGGAAAATGCCAAGTCTCTTATTAGCTACGGTTACAAAATAACTTCTAATAAAGCTGTTGTTGAAGATAGTATTCAGGATCTTTTTTTTGAATTATGGGAGTCGCGTGAAAGAATAGCGAATACCACATCTGTAAAATTTTATTTGTTTAAGGCTCTTCGCTATAAAGTATGTCGCAATCTAAGTAAGATTGATTTTGAAAATCTCCAAGATATAAGTGGATTAGAAAATGAATTATGGTTGCATTCACACGAATCTGCATTAATAAACTTTGAACTTGAGATGAGGCAGCACAATGCCCTCAAAACACAATTGGATTTATTACCAAGTCGTCAGCAAGAAGCCATTAACCTTCGTTACTTCAATGACTTTTCTAATGAAGAGGTAGCGCAGATCATGGATTTGAATTATCAATCGGCTTGCAATCTTATTTATTCAGCACTTCGAAAGTTGAAACTCTATCTGAAAGAACCCTTCTTTAATTAATTTTCATAAAACTGATTATTTTTTTTGAAAACCATGAGTTAAAAACTCAGTGATGGTGCATTAGTTTCTAGTGAGCGTCTTTTGACGTCATTAAAACGAATGGATTACACCAAATACAACATTGAAGATTTTGCGGCCAATGAAAGTTTTATTCATTGGGTTCACAAGTCTGATCCGGAAGCTGTAAAATTTTGGGATTTATATATTTCTGAACATCCTGAAATTATTCTACGCGTTGAGCATGCACGAGCACTCGTGAACAGGCTCAGGGATATTGAGAATCTTGCTGAATATCAATCACAAGAAGATTTAATTTGGAAAAAGATACAGGAGCGATCACCTGTACATCGCTCTAATCGTTCAAGACAATTCCTTGTGTTGGCAGGCTTAAGTATACTCATAGCAATCATTGCTGGCATTGGGTATTTTTATTATTCAAATACAACGTCATCAGGCTCAACATACAATATGGCGCTGACCGATTTTGTTGAACAGGTTAATAACTCTGGAAAAGCATTTACAGTTAAGCTCGCTGATGGAAGCACAGTGCGCCTGGACAATAAAAGCAGATTGAAATATAAATCCAGTTACAATACGGATTCAACTCGTGTTGTCTACCTGGAAGGCACTGCATTCTTCGACATCAAAAAAAATCCGTACAAACCATTCATTGTTCATGCCAATGAAGTTACAACTAAAGTACTTGGCACCAGTTTCAATATTGCAGCAGTGCCAAATAGTGAGAACGTAGTTGTATCTGTAAAAACAGGCAAAGTCTCTGTTTACGCTGAAGAAGATATTCACAATAATTCATCGACATCAACTGATCGACAAGGTGTAATACTCTATCCCAATCAGCAGGTAAGTTATAAGAAAGCTCAACACTCTTTTGAAAAGACGCTGGTGGAAGCTCCTGAAATCGTAAACCATAACATAGCGAAGAATGATTTTAATTTTCAGAATGCGAGTGTAGCAGATGTATTCAAAGTACTTCAGAATGCTTATGGTATAGAAATAATCTTCAATGAAGAAGCGCTGAAAAATTGTTCGATCACTGCGCCATTAGGCGAAGAATCATTGCTTGAAAAATTAAAGATCGTGTGCCAGACTATCGGCGCTACATACGAAATAATAGATGCTAAAGTAATCGTGACAAATTCTGGTTGTTAAATAAAGTATTAACGTAACCGTTGCTGCCTATGAGATAAGAGTACACTAAAAAGAAATCGGTGATGTTAGAGCACCACCGATCCCATTTCAAAATCCATGACTTTACAATGATTTCGCGGTCACAAAAGTCCCTGGATAGTTTAGTCCATTTTCTGAATCTAAACCTAACAAATCTATGAAAAAATGTCAGACACATTGGGGTTTGATCTTGTTTATTATGAGAATCACCGGTATACAGATTTTCTTAATGCTTGTTCTCTCAGGCGCTGTTGTTGCGTCTACCACCGACACATTCGGTCAAGATGTTCTTGATAAGTTAACTTCAATCAAAGCAGAAGGCGAAACGATGCGTTCTGTATTGAAGAAGATTGAAAAATCAGCAAACATAAAATTTACTTATAACACGCAAACGATTCCCGTCGATCAGGAAGTGTCGTTTGAATTTCACAATGAAAAATTATCGAACGTGTTAAATGGAATATTCAATCCCATGAATGTTCAGTATCAACTTTCTGGCAGCTACATCATTCTCAGAAAAAATCAAAAGCATGCTTCCGTTGATGATGATGCTCCATCGTTGGACGAGAGTCTATACGCTTTCAACATTAAAGGAAAAGTTGTTGACGAACAAGGCTCTCCCCTCCCCGGTGTGAATGTGGTTGTAAAAGGAACAACAACAGGAACAACAACTGATGCTGAAGGCGTGTATTCACTAAAACTCAATGATGGAAATGAAACATTGATCTTTAGTTTCATTGGTTACGCAACACTGGAAATGCCAGTAGGTGGCAACACTGTTCTTGATGTCACGCTTAAATCTGACATCGTTTCTCTCGGAGAAGTTGTTGTTGTTGGTTACGGCACTCAAACAAAATCAGATCTTACCAGCTCTGTAGCATCTGTGAAATCTGAAAACTTTATTAAAGGAAATGTTATGGATGCAGGTCAACTCATCCAGGGGAAAGTAGCTGGTCTGACAGTATCTGTTCCCAGTGGCGACCCGACAAGTGGTTCACAAATTCTGCTTCGTGGCTCATCAACTCTGCTAGGAACAAACACAAATCCGCTTATTCTTGTTGATGGTGTACCGGGTGATCTTCGTACCGTAGCGCCTGAAGATATTGAATCAATTGACATTCTTAAAGATGGATCAGCTGCCGCCATCTATGGTACGCGTGGTACGAATGGTGTAATCATCATCACCACCAAGCGAGCCAAAGCAGATGAAGGCAGAGTTGAATATTCATCAAGCTTTAGTACACAACAAATTACACGCAAGCTTAATATGCTTACCGCTGCAGATTACAGAAGACAAATTGCTGATGGAACTCGCCTTGCCACGGATGATAAAGGTGCCAGCACTGACTGGTTAAAACAAATTACAAGAACTCCATTCAGCCAGATACACAACCTTACGTTCAAAGGAGGTAATAGCAAGACTAACTACCTGGCCAGCTTTAACTATCGTGGACTTGAAGGTATTTTTTTAAAGTCAGATAACAGAACACTTACTGGAAGAGTTGACATTAACCACAGCATGTTCAACGATAAGCTTACGTTTAATTTTGGTTTCATCAATCAAACAAACCGGTATAATACTTCAGGAGATGGAACAAGCTTCAACGGTTATACATATCGCCAGGCATTAATTCGTAATCCAACAGAACCAGTAAAAAATGCTCAAGGTAACTGGTACGAAAATACAGGCGCATTTAACTATGAAAATCCTGTATCACGGATAAAAGAGTCTGATGGAGAAAACCGTTCACAAAACTCAAGGTTAAACACAACGATAGTCTACAAACCATTTGAAGGTATGCGCTTGTCGGCTTTATTCTCTTCAAACAGATTCAACCAGGCACGCGGTTATGCAGAAACCAAGAAGCACATCTCTAACCTCCGCGATGGCAAAAATGGTTATGTATCAAACGGCGCTCGTGAAACTGAAGATCGTCTGATGGAGCTTACCGCACAATATACCCGATCAATTGGTGATCATAACGCCACACTATTGGCAGGTTACGGCTATCAAAGCAATTATTACCGTGATTTCTGGATGACAAACTACGACTTCCCTACTGACGCTTTCTCATATCATCAGATACAACTTGGAAATGCGTTGGCAGAAGGAAAAGCGCAGATGAATGGTTTTACATCTAAAACTAATCTGATCAGCTTCTTCGGTCGTGCAACGTATAACTTCCGCGATAAATATTTATTAATGGCAAGCTTACGTCATGAAGCTGCCAGTCAACTATATGGTGCCAATCATCCATGGGGTACGTTTCCTGCCATCTCTGCTGGCTGGAAGATTTCTAACGAACCTTTCTTGAAAAGCATATCCATGATTGACAATCTTAAAATTCGCGCAGGCTATGGTGTAACAGGTACACCTAACAGCAATGGTTTTGGAGCAGTATCACTTCTTGGTTATGGAGATCCCTTTTATTATGAAGGCAACTGGATAAGAACTCTAGTGCCTTCACAAAATCCAAATCCATATTTGAAATGGGAAGAGAAACACGAAACCAACGTAGGTCTGGATTACAGTCTTTTCAACGGACGTGTTAGTGGTACAGTTGATTACTACATAAGACGAATCAAAAATCTGCTTTATGATTATCCTGTGCCAAGTCCGCCAAACTTATACACAAGCACACGTGCCAACGTGGGTGTGATGGAAAACAAAGGTGTTGAGGTTATGCTTAACATTGTACCTGTTCAGACAAAAGATCTGCAATGGACTACCAGTTTCATGTATTCAACCAACACAAATAAACTGGTAACACTCTCCAATGATTTATACAAAACAACAAACGATTACTTTACAGTAGGAGGCACAGGAGAACCTATTCAGACCTTCACACACCTTGTTAAGGTTGGTGAAAAGATTGGAAACTTCTATGGATTCAAAGTGGTGGATATCACTGAAGATGGCAAATGGATATATGAAGATAATAAAGGTGAACATGTAGAGGCCGCAAGCTTCAGCAAGAGCTTTGATAATAAAAAGGTATTGGGTAACGGTTTACCAAAAGCGTATGTAAACTGGAACAACACCGTGCAATACAAGAATTTTGATCTAAGTGTTACTATGCGTGGCGCCTTCGGATTCCAGATACTTAACTTTGAAAGGATGTATTTAGAAAATCCGACGATCACAAATTACAATCGCCTCAAATCTTCTGAAGATAAAGTGTTCGGTAAAGCCAAGTTGAATTCTGAGCTTGAGTTTAACAGCTACTATATCGAGAATGGTAACTTCTGGAAGATTGATAATATCACCCTCGGATATAACTTCAAAAATCTCAATACGAAGTTTATGAGATCAGCAAGGGTTTATGTTTCAACGTTGAATACATTCATCTTTACGCATTACAAAGGTATCGATCCTGAAGTTAACAGGTTGGGTCTTGATCCTGGTAATGATGGTCGCGATAAGTATCCAACGGCACGCACGTATACGATTGGATTTAATCTGGCCTTTTGATCATCACAAACTCAATTTTCAATCATCCATTTTAATTCTATGAATATGAAAATAAGTAATATAAAATCACGGGGGATTATTTTTTCGTTAGTACTCTCTCTGTCAGCTTGCACTGAGCTTGAGCATAGAAATTATTCCACCATAGTAGCTTCTGACTTCTCTCCTTCTGAGAGTGACATTGCAGCCATCATCAGTTCAGGTTATGTTGCATGGAGACAAACCTTACTTGAGTGGAATGGCATCTGGAGAACACAAGAAGTAACCGGCGACGAAATAGTAATCCCTGGAAGACCAAACGGTTGGGTTGATGGTGGAATATACAAACGCATCCATCAGCACAAGTGGACCGCCGACGATGATAATGTAGTGCAAGGTTGGGGCAGAACGTATGCAGGAATTACAACCTGCAACAAAGTAATTTATCAGATCGAATCTAACACTGTTCCACTTACAGATGAAAAGAAAGCATCTGTGTTAGCCGAGCTCAAAACACTACGTGCATCGTATTATTATTTGTTGCTCGATATCTATGGAAAAGTGCCTATCGTTACTGACTTCAATGTTCCTGATGGTTTCCTTCCTGAGCAGAGTTCGCGTGAAGATGTGTACAATTTTGTAGTATCTGAAATTACTACCAACATCGACAACTTAAGCGAAGACAACACACCAGCCACGTATGGCCGATTTAATAAGTGGGCTGCTTATACACTGTTAGCAAAAGTTTATCTTAATGCAGAAGTATATACAGGAACAGAGCAATGGGCAAAATGTATTGAAGCATGCGACCAGGTCATTAATTCAAATAAAGGTTATGCTCTTGAGGCCGATCAGAAAAATGTATTTATTACAGAAAACCAAAATTCAAAAGAAATAATCTTTGGATTGGCAATAGACGACAAATACACAACGCACTGGAATGCATTTGATATTCACATGCAAACTCTTCAGCCATCGCTGCAAGGCAAATACAAATTGAAGTATAGTCCCTGGGGTGGAATGTGCGCAATACCTCAGTTCATCAGCACGTTTGATGCTGACGATAGCCGTTTAACAAAGAACTATATTTATGGTCAGCAATACCTAAGTACTGGCGAAGAGATAAAGTGTACGATGGGTGCTTACACTGGTCAACCGTTGGCCTTCATTAATGAAATTCCAAGTGTTGATGCCTCAGAAGAAATTCATGGCTATCGATTTGGAAAATTTGAGATCGCGGCTGGCTCTTCTAACATTCTGAATAACGATTTCCCGGTGTTCCGCTATGCAGATGTATTGATGATGAAGGCCGAAAGTTTATTGCGTACAAACAAGGCTGATGATGCCGCTGTGATTGTTACACAAGTAAGACAACGCGCTTTCACTGCAAACCCTGCAAAGGCAACAGTAACCGGTGCAGATTTGCAAACAGGCAGTGTTTATGATTATGGATTAAGAGACACGAACAATCAGACAACTGAAGGAGGCGCCGATATACAGTACGGTCGCTTTCTTGATGAGCTCGCCTGGGAATTTAACCAAGAAGGTCATCGTCGTCAGGATATGATTCGGTTTGGAGTGTTTGACACAAAATCGTGGTTCTCACATTCTCCGAATGGATCATATCGCAAAGTGTATCCAATTCCCCAATCAGAAATAAATAAGAATCCTAAGTTGCAACAGAACGACGGCTATTAGTCCATCCCCCTATGTGAAGGTTGTATAACAGCAACCTTCACATTTTTCTACAAACCACAACTCCAGTTATATTTGAAAATGCGTACGTTGAATTATCTCAAGACCAATCTTATTCTTGTTGTTATCGCTATCGTCAATATTTCACAAGCGATTGCACAGCCAAAGCTTCAATTATTTCAACTCGCTGACGTAAGATTAAATGCCGGACCATTCTATGACGCGCAACAAACGGATCTTAATTATATTCTGGCGTTAGATGTAGACAGACTTCTTACACCATTTATCCATGAAGCAGGACTTCCTTTAAAAAAAGAAAGTTATGGCAACTGGGAAAACACAGGACTTGATGGTCATATTGGCGGACACTATTTAAGTGCTCTATCACTCATGTATGCCTCTACTGGCAATGCAGAGCTTAAGAACAGACTTGACTACATGGTTGATCAACTTGCAATCTGTCAGCAGAAAAATGGTAATGGCTATGTTGGTGGTATACCTGGTGGATTGGCCATGTGGGAAGAAATAAAAAAAGGAAAAATAGAACCCGACAATTTTTCATTGAATCATAAATGGGTGCCGCTTTATAACATTCACAAGCTATATGCTGGTCTGCGTGATGCTTATCTCATCGCCGGAAATGAAAAAGCTAAACAAATATTTATCAATCTCTGCAATTGGTTTGTTGATGTTACTAAAAATCTTTCTGATCAACAGATTCAGGATTTTCTTCGCAGTGAACATGGTGGAATGAATGAAGTGTTTGCAGATGCTTATGAAATGACAGGCAACATCACCTATCTTGAATTAGCCAAGAAGTTATCAGATCAGAGAATACTCACGCCTCTTATCGATCATCGTGATGCATTGACAGGTCTTCATGCAAACACTCAAATACCAAAGGTTGTTGGTTTTAAAAAAATAGGAGATCTAGCGCATGATAATTCGTGGATTAGCGCCGCAGATTTTTTTTGGAACACTGTTGTAAAGAATCGCAGTGTTGCCATTGGCGGCAATAGTGTGCGTGAGCATTTTCATCCGGCCAATGATTTTACATCGATGATAGAATCAAATCAAGGCCCTGAAACTTGTAACACCTACAACATGCTCAGGCTTACAAAAGCACTTTACCTCACCAACCCGAAAGCATCCTTCATGGATTATTATGAACGCGCTGTTTACAATCACATTCTTTCTTCACAACATCCTCAAACCGGTGGCTTTGTTTACTTCACTCCCATGCGGCCACAACATTATCGCGTGTACTCGTCACCTCAGAAAAGCTTCTGGTGCTGTGTTGGCTCCGGACTTGAAAATCATGGTAAGTATGGAGAACTTATTTATGCTCATAACGAAAATGATTTATTCGTAAACCTCTTCATTTCTTCAACACTTCATTGGAAACAAAAAAAAATAACACTTCAACAAAAAACAGATTTTCCAAATTCTGAAACATCGACATTAACACTCTCCTTACAGAAGCCGTCGAAGTTTGTATTGAACATTCGCAAGCCTTCATGGGTAAAAGATGGTAACATTACTATTCTTGTCAATGGAAAAACTATTGCAACAATTAAGTCAGATGATTTTATGAGTATCGATAGAAAATGGAAAAATGGTGATGTGGTGAAAATTACATTGCCTATGACTACATCTGTTGAATACTTACCAGATGGTTCGCCGTGGGGTGCTTTTTTGCATGGCCCCATTGTGCTGGCTGCTGCAACAGGCAACGGTAATCTTGATGGATTGATTGCTGACGACAGCCGTATGGGACACGTCGCTTCCGGAAAATATTATCCAATCGATGAGTCGCCCGTTATTCTTAAAAACACGCCATCATTCGTTAACAATCTCACGGCTACAGGTACATTAGAATTCTCTGCCGAAAAATTAATTTATCCTGAACGATTCAAGAGTTTAAAACTTGTTCCATTCTATACTATTCACGACCAACGCTACATCATTTACTGGAACATCACCACGCAAGAAGACTGGACTAAGCTCAAAGCCAAACTCGAAGCAAAAGAGCGTCAACAACTAAAAGACGATTCTTTAACTATTGATATGATAACATTGGGCGAGCAGCAACCCGAAGTTGAACATAGTTTCGCTGGTGAAAAATCAGAAGCAGGAAGCACTAATGGCCTATCCTGGCGAAACACATCAGGCTGGGTAAGCTACAACCTTAATGATAAGACAGGTGAGGCGAAACTCATTCGTATAATGTTCGCTAAAGGTGGTCCCGATCGCAAATTCTCTATTAAGCTAAATGATAAAGAGTTCCAGCGAGTCGAGCTACCGAACAATGATACCTCCGAAAGTTCTTCTTTCGATTATGTTATTCCAACCAATTTGATCTCCGGCAATAACAAGACGATCAAAATCAAAATTGAAGCAACACCAGGATATAATACCGGGAGAATTTATTCAATCAGGCTAATGCGTTAGAAAAAGTTATTCTCAACTGAAGCTTATACTGCAGGGTGTTTGCATCGATTGCTGTTCTTATGTATGGAAAAGATTTCTCAAATTTGAAGCAACAAGGATGATCTAATTGCTGTAACTTTAGAGCATTAATAAACATGATGAACAACCAAGATACAAAGAGCACAAAGAATCACTAAGAAAGTATATAAATCCTTTGTGAATCTTAGTGACTTAGTGCTTTTGTGGTTCAAAAAGAAGCTCATGCAAGAAACACTCTCAGGTTGGGGTAATATACCCAAGTCACTTAGCAATGTAATTTATCCTCGCACTGCCCAGGACATTCAACAAACTCTTACTGTAGACAAGCTTCTTCCCAGGGGGCTCGGGAGAAGTTATGCTGATCAGGCTACAAACACGAATCATATCGTGTTGAAAATGGAAAAGATGAACCATTTTCTGGAATTTGATGAGCAGACCGGTATACTGAATTGTGAAGCGGGCGTTTCGCTAGAAGAGATCATTCAATACCTGGCACCACGCGGATGGTTTCCGATGATTACACCCGGGACAAAATACATTACTATCGGGGGAGCCATTGCTAATGACGTTCACGGTAAAGCTCACCATGCCGATGGTTCATTTGTAAACTGTGTATACGACTTCACAATATTGCTGGCCGATGGCCGCATTGTAAAAGCAAGTCGTGAAGAGAATAGCGATCTGTTCTGGGCTAACTTCGGTGGTCTTGGATTGCTTGGCACTATTCTAACAAGTCGAATACAACTGCGTAAAATTGAAACTACATATTTCAAGCAAAAAGCTTTTGCCGCGCGCAACCTTGATGAGATGTTGCAAGCTATCGACGATAGTGAAAAAGAATACACATCGTCCGTTGCCTGGCTTGACTCAATGGCAAAAGGTAAAAAGCTTGGTCGCGGTGTGTTAACAATGGGCAACCATGCATCGCTAAATGATCTTCCTGAAAAATTAAAATCAAACCCGCTGAAGATTGGTAAGAAACCAAAACTTGTTGTGCCCTTTTACCTGCCTGGCTTTGCATTGAACAAACTTACCGTCGGCATGCTGAATACAGCATTGTACATCATGCAAAAATCAGCGAAGAGCATTTCTCATTACGACAGCTTCTTCTATCCACTCGATATGATTAACGACTGGAACAGGGGCTATGGCAAGCGCGGATTTATACAATATCAATTTGTGTTGCCTGTACCCAATGGCAAAGAAAATATTCGTAAAATATTAGAAGAGATCACCAAGAGTGATTGTGTGCCGTTTCTTAATGTGCTAAAGAAATTTGGCAAAGAACAGGGCGGGCTTCTCTCCTTCCCGTTCGAAGGTTACACCTTCGCTATTGATTTCCCCATCACTCCAAAACTTAAAGCCTTTACTGAACGCCTCGATAAAATGGTGCTTGATATGGGCGGGAGAATTTATCTTGGCAAAGACGCCTATCTTGACGAAGCGACTTTCAAGGCTATGTATCCTCAACATACAGCGTGGATCAAGATCAAACAGAAGTATGATCCAAATAATGTATTTTCTTCTGATTTAGGACGAAGGATTGGATTGTAGCTTTAATCAAGAAACTAAAACACTATTGCTGTTGAAGAGTTATCTCCACTCACCACGCTGCTTTTGCTGATAGATTAAGCCTTCCTCAAAAATATTTGGCAGAGTTCTTTAACTCCATTGCAACATTTCAACCCCTATAATGATCAGTTTTCGCAATCGTTTGAGACAATATTACAAGGGTCTGAGATATTAATGCAAACGTTGTAAGTGGTTCTGAGCGTACTTTCAGGATAGGTTATTTCTCAAACTTAAACCAATCAAACCTATGAAAAAGTATCTTTCAATTTTACTCGTATCACTCGCCTTCGCATGCTCAACGGAGGACATTAAGAAAAACGAAGTAGTGTCAAAAGACGGCACCGCCCAGGCTTCTGCACAAAATTGCAGCGGTGGCACAATCTCCGCTGGACAGTATTATTTAATGAACGATGTATGGGGCAGTGGTGCTGGGTCTCAATGCATCTGGTATAATAACATTAACTCCTGGGGTGCAAATGCATCGCATACCGGAAGTGGAATAAAAGCCTATCCAGCTATGGTGTTTGGATGTCATTGGGGAAACTGCTCTTCAGGCACAGGTCTTCCTAAAAAAATCAGCAGCTTAGGCACAGTTCATACCTGGTGGACACAATCTGCTTCAGGCACTGCCTGGGATGCAGCGTATGATATCTGGTTCGATCCATCAAGCAACCCAGGAAACAGAGCAGCAAAATATGAACTGATGATCTGGTTGCAATGGGCAAACACCAAACCTATCGCACAAAACTATGATGCCAATGGCAATGCAATTCCTTATGCTTCAAACGTAAGCCTAGCCGGAAAAACCTGGAACGTTTACAAAAGAGATAATGTGTTTTCTTTTTTACTTACTAATCAGTCAAGCTGGATTAGCATTGATACAAAACCCATCATTGATTATTGTGTAAGCAAAGGCTGGATGAGCAGTTCAAATTACCTCATCAGCGTTCAAGCCGGATGGGAAATTATTCAAGGAGGAACGTATTCAACTTCATCTTATGGAGTAGCTGGTATTTGACTTATTAGTTAAAAGTTAATCGTTATCAGTTAATAGTCTTTAATTGTTAGTTGTCAGGTTTAGTTCAAAGTTCATAGTTCAAGGTTGCTTGCCTCAATCCAATTCTGAACTATGAACTTTGAACTATTAACTGATAACTGGTAGTCGTTTGGATATTTTTGCAATGCAAGATTTCTTATTCACTTGTAGTCTCAATCAAACGAACTTGGGAAGGGGTTAACGCTGTATATGACTTGAATTCTTTGATAAAATGTGCCTGATCATAATAGCCACATTCAAGCGCGATTGAGGTAAGTGTTTCAGACGATGACTGTATTAGTTCAAGACCCTTATTAAAACGTTGAACTGTAAAGTAGTTTTTGGGCGTTAAGCCAACGCATTCAAGGAATGATTTTTGGATATACCGTTCTGAAAATCCAAACTCCGCTGACAAACGCTTGCCGTTAAAAGATTCTGCAGAAGAGATATGCCTGCATATATTCTCTATTAGTTTCAATTTCTTGTGTTTATCTCTATTCTTTTTTAATTGCTGAATTAAGAATGCCTCAAGAATTCTTACTTTCATTTCTACTGTTGGTTGCTCCATTACCTGGTTATAAAAGTCAATTGACTTGTGTCCCAGAATATCACATAGGTCAACCGATTTGTTAGTAAAGTCCAGGGCCGGGTCAGGAATGAAAAGGGAACTGGCATGTGGATGAAATCGGGTTACTAAAACAGTTGTACCCTTTGCAACCGTGGCTGATGTTGGTGCAGTGATATGTCCCAACACTTCCAACTTGGGCATTCTTTCTAATCGATTATCAAAATGCCTGAAAGTTTCTCCATTAGAAATGTCGATGCAAAATTCCAGGTGCCCGCTTGGGTACATCGATTCTTTGAATACATCCACTTCTGTAGTGCAGACCCAATAATATTTTACGTAAGGCCGTAGCACTTCAGATGGTAAAATTGTAGGAAACTCCATACTTAAAGATACCATTTTTTGATGTTTTTACTTCTTGTTCGCTTTTTTACAATTACCTGATGGTTTGATTTCGCTCATTTACTAAACAGAAAAATGAATATGAAAACTATCACAGTAATATTACTCGCAATGACAACATTGTCAATTTCGGGCCAATCTCAGTCAAAGACTAATCCACAACTGGAAGAAGCAAGAATAGCAATTGCTAAAAGTAACGCTATCTATCATCAGTCACTCGTGAAGAACGACCCATCTATTTTCGTTAATTGTTATTCAGACGATGCCTGCATTATGGCACCCAACATTGCCATAACATGCGGCAAAGAGGCACTTACCAAATTTTTTAACGAAGGATACGCAATGGGTTTAAGAAGCGGCAAATTCGTTACCACAGATATCTACGGCGAAGGGAGCGAATATGTAACAGAGGAAGGTGTGGGTTATGTTTATGACAGTGCAGGAAAACAGTTAGACGAAGTTAAATACTTAGTGCTTTGGAAAAAGACTAGCAAAGGCTGGAAAATGTTTCGCGATTCATTCAGCAGTAATAAGCAGAATCAAAAACCGTAAACCAGTACCAATATGTCAACCCCTTAGGTCTTTGCGGACCTTACAGAAAGTAAGACTTAATACTTCTTCAAAGAAAATTATAAAGACAATGAAATACACTACAATCATTTTTCTATCACTTTTTATGAGTGCCAGAATTTCCTATTCTCAATTAAATAAAAGCCCAATGAAAAAAGTAAATGAATTCAAGGTTAACATTCCTCAGTCCGATCTGGAGGATTTAAAAGCTCGATTAAAAAACATACGCTGGCCCGGTGAGGCACAAGGCTCTGGCTGGACTTTTGGTACCAGCGAAGCTTATTAAAAAAAACTGGTAAGCTACTGGGCAACAAACTATGACTGGAGGAAACAAGAAGCAATGTTAAACAAGTATCCGCAGTACATTGCCGAAGTAGATGGTATGAAAATACATTTTCAATACATTAAAGGCAGTAGTAAAAATAGCAAGCCGTTAATACTAACACACGGCTGGCCCGATAGCTACTATCGCTTCCACAAACTGATCCCTCTGTTGACAACAGGCGAGCAGAGTTTTGATCTGGTGATTCCTTCTATTCCAGGCTTCGGATTCTCAGAAAGAAAATCGGTAACGAGTGATGCTGTCGCCGTACTTTGGAAAAAGTTGATGACAGAGAATCTTGGATATTCAAAGTTCTACGCAGCCGGCGGTGATGTTGGAATGGGCGTTACCAAAGCCTTAGCCTCAAAATATCCTGATGTAGTAGCAGGTGTGCATTTCACAGATTTGGGTTACCCTATGGGCCAGGAAGACCCGAGCACCATGACTGAAGATGAAAAAAAATTTGCACAGTCTGTACAGCAATGGTGGTATAGTGAAGGTGCTTACGCCATGGTACAATCAACAAAGCCACAATCACTCGCTTATGGGTTAAATGAATCACCCGTGGGGCTGGCTGCCTGGATACTAAGCTTTGGTGCTGCTGGTGCAAACCCAGACATTCTCGAAACTGCCTTCGGAGGAAAAGATGAAATGTTGACGAATATTATGATTTACTGGTTCACGCAAACCATATCTACTTCTATGAGAATGTACAAAGAGGATGCAGTGGCACAGTGGGGTGGTTCTCAACCGTTGAAGAAAACGAATGTTCCTGCCGGAGTAGCTTTATTTCCGAGAGAGGCTCAATTCCCCAAAGAGTGGGCTGAAAGATTTGTGAACGTTGTTCGTTATACCAAAATGAATGACGGCGGTCATTTTGCCGCATTGGAAGTTCCAGAGTTATTTGCAGATGAATTAAGAAAATTCTTTTTCAGTTTGAATTAATCCTAATTCCTTCAGTAGTTATCAGTTAATAGTTATCCGTTATCAGTTAATAGTAATAACCATTCACCAATAATATTACTATTTGCGATTAACTTTTCACTATTAACCGATAACTACTAACTATTTCACCAGTACAATTTTCTTTACAATTTTAGCCTTAGCTCCCTTGATGGTCAATAGATAAATTCCGCTTGAGTAAGAAGATAAATCTATCGTGTTATAGGGCGATTGAATAAAGGTAGCACTATGGATCAGCTCTTTGCCTGTGAGATCAGTAACCGCTACATCAACTGCATTGGTAGTTACCGGCATGTGAATTTCAGTTTTAAAAATACCATCGGATGGATTAGGAAAAATTTCAGCCGTTGGTTTTAAAGACTCATCTCCCCAGCCAATATCAGTTAAAACATCCGGCAAAATGATACCTAATGAATGAACTGATTCTCCCAAACCAAAATATGGAGACATTAATGCATCAGCATTACCTGGCGGATATGTAGTCTCATCAAGGTGCGCCATACTTGACCCAACGATAAAAGTTGATGGTGCAAAAATTTTAGGATACTCACCTGTTGATGTCATCGCCGATGGACTATAGAGATAAATTTTATCGCTCGTAAACTGCACTTTCAAATCATTCGACGGATCTGCAAATGATGATAACCGTGTACGCTCATCATTTTCTAATAACACATCAAAGATGCCAAGATACTTTTCATCACGTAATTCACCTTGATTATCAGTGATAGCTGCTGATGATGTAAATCCAAGACCATGTGCAATTTCATGTAGCACTACAGAAACAAGATCAACATTTCCTCCGGGAGTGTTTCCATCAGTGCCAAGATACCAGCTCTTGTTACTGTTAATGGTTATTTCAATATCACTCTCACTTGTTCCATTCAAATCCTGACCCGAAATTTTTTCCGCTAAAGATACCGGATACCAGATGTCAGGAAGAGCGCCATCAAAGCCGCGATATATTTTAGTGGGGCGCGTTGTAGCTAACGAATTACCCGCAAGCGAAGTCCATATTGCATTAATTCGGATAGGAACAGCGGAATGCAATTCATTCTGCCAGATATTAATAGCAAATTGAATAGCTGCCTGAGCATTTGACGGAACACCATCATATGTTATTTCTATGGTTGATGCTGCTGCATGTGTCATTTCAGGTTGCAAACCTCCACCTTGCCTTTTCGCAAGGTGAACAGGCGTGTTGGTGTCCGACCCATAACAGATAATTAACTTTCCTGGCGCTGACTCCTGCGCATAAGAAGCGAACGAAAAAAAGAGAAATAAAAGAAGAAAATATCTTCCACTAATAAATTGATGTTGATTCAAAATCACGCCTGCCTTCAATTTCATGTGTTCATTAAAAAGAATCTTGAAAGGTATACTCTAAAAATGATTTTAACCTTATAAATAGGCATAAGAATACATCTAAAACGATTGCAATTATTTATATATTGATTTTCGAATTCATATTCAGACTGATTCGCCACTAAACACAGATTTGCATTTGTGAGAAGCCCGAGAACGATCTCCTATTTATTATTTCATAGAAATGCCAACCGCCTGCGTAGATTTATTAATCAGTTAATGAATTTCTATGAACCAGAGATTGATGAATTAAAAATCATTCCATTAAAAAAATCATCATCGGATTCTTTAACATTTATCGACAATGCCCCCAAAGAAAATCCATGGAAGCATAATGCTAAAATACATGCTGATGCAATCAGCAATACTGCTAACGAAGACTTATTAATAAAAGATGGCAAACCTCACCTGTTAATTATTGATGATAACTCAGACATGCGCTTGCTTATTGCCCGTGAATTTACGGACCTATGCCGAATCAGTGAAGCCAGTGATGGAATTGCCGGTTTTAAGAAAGCCTGTATAGAAATTCCAGACATTATACTTTGTGATGTAATGATGCCACAGATGGATGGTATTACATTATGTCGAAAAATTAAACACCATATAAATACAAGTCATATCCCTGTAATTCTTCTTACAGTGAAGAGTTCTGAAAACCATGCTCTTGAAGGGTTATCCAGCGGAGCTAACGATTATATTTCAAAACCATTTTCTATCTCCATTTTAAAAGCAAAAGTTAAAAACCTGCTAGCACTGAAATATGAAATTGCCAATCGTTTTTTAAAGCATTCACTGGCTACAGTAAGTGAAGTATACCCATCATCTATTGATGAAAAATTTCTGCAAAAGGCTTATGATATTGTAGTGAAAAATTTAAGTAATCAAGAGTTAGATGTCGACACATTTTCGGCATCTATTGGTATGAGCCGAGCACAACTCTATCGTAAAATTCAAATGCTTTCCGGCCAATCTGTTAAAGAATTCATTCGCATCATCCGGTTAAAGAAAGCTGCAGAGATATTGGTTAAGAAAGATTTGAATATTTCACAGGTTGCTTTCGATGTTGGTTTTAGTTCCGTTGCCTATTTTACAAAATCGTTCAGCGCCTATTTTGGAGTAACACCATCAAAATATATTTCAGCGCATAAGAGCAAAAAAGAAACAGCTCCAAGCATTAGAAACACGTAGAGAATTCACAAGAGATAATAGTTATACATGCGAAGATCTTGGTCAGATCTCGCCATGCATTAAAATATAATCATTAAAGCGCTAAAATCATAGCCTGATCTTCAGGAAGAAATTCATTAACTTCCTTACAGTTCATATTTTCCAAACCTAACCCAATCATTATGCGTGCCAGATCTACCTCACATCTGAGCGTGAATTTTCGTATGGGATTATTCACACTCGCTTTATTTTTCGCTCCGTTACTTATCAAAGCACAAGATTCATTAGCAACCCAAACAGATGACTTATTCGATATGTCATTGGAAGAGCTTCTTAAAATCAAAGTCACCGAACTCGATCGAAAACTTAAAGTGTATGGTTATATCAATACAAATGCGGCAAAGCAATTTGGTTTTCCATCCGTTAATAGTGAAGGTAAAACAAGAAGAGAAAATGATCCATTTACGTGGACACCTGTAAAAGACTTTCACTTGTATGGCTCAGCATACCTGTCTGAAAAAATTGATGTATTGTTTAACCTGGCTTACAACAGTACTGGCGGACTTGAAATAAGAAATGCGTGGGGCAACTTTAAAATTTCAAGTGCACTTCAGGTACGTGCCGGAAAAATGTATCGTCGGTTTGGATTGTATAATGAGAAGCTTGATCAGATACCAACGTTTATTGGAATTGAACCACCAGAAATATTTGACACCGATCATTTATTTGTTACCCGCACTACTTCATTCATGCTTCACGGTAACTGGTACATGGGTACCGTTAATTTTCAATACTCGCTAACTACAGAAAACGCTGAAGGTGGCGAGACCAAAGGCGTTGTTCCTATTGGATGGGATTTCAGATTAAAGTCAGACAGAAAATCATTTGTATTTGGTACATCTGGATTTTCAAGTAGTATGAACAGTAACAAAACAACATCCACTGTTAAATTTGGAGATGGACCACCAAATGGAGGAATTCTACCCTGGATGGATGGCGACAATTTTTTTCTAACAGGCGCCTTCTTAGAGAAACAAGTAGGAAAGCTTAACATTCAAGCCGAGTATTGGATATCCATGCACAATGCTTTTCGTAATCCTGATAACGTATTAACAATTGTAAAAGACGCAGGAATCAATTCACATCAACGCGAACGATTTCTTGGTGCAAATTCAAGCAAGGCCAATGACCAGCTTACAACGGCTGATGTTGTTGTTCCTGTAAAATATAATGTGCAAACCTATTATATAAGACTAGGTTATAATTTGGAGTCGTCCATCGGGCAGTTCGTTCCTTATCTTTTCCTGGATTGGATGTCGCATCCTGAAGTTATCAATAACAAAACATACGGAGGCGATAAAGAATCGGGCTTAGCCGATGATGGTGTATTTTACAAAACCTCTGCTGGCGTAGTGTATAGACCAATACCCGTTGTAGCCATTAAATTAGATGGTAGCATTCATACACAAAAGTTTAATGGAGCAAGTACAAGTTACCCCGAAGTGAGGCTTGATTTTTCATGGGCATTTAAGAACTAGAAAAGTTCTTGTACTACGATTACAAACTTAAATTGCTGGACACATAGTTTTTTCTTTTTCATGCGAATTCAATTATTTGAAGTTCAGGTTTTTGTTTTTATTTGTGAATGATCAATCAGTTCAAGCAATTCACCTATAAAAAATTTGGCATTTCAACCTTTACTTCTTCTTTGATTTCTGCTGAACATTACAAGAAGTATGATCCATTCATTAAGATACTTTTTGCCAGAGCGGGATCATCCATCCAGATTGACTTTAAAAAATATAATTTAAAGAAAGATGCACTCTTCTTTATCAACGTAAATCAATGGTATGAACTCAATCAACTTGGTAACAACAATAGCTACCTGATTTATTACAACCGTGATTTTTATTGCGTGGAGATTCACGACAAAGAAGTATCGTGCGATGGAATTCTCTATAACAATGTTTACGAAATACCGGTTGTACTTTTATCCAAGGAACATTCAACCATGATGGAAGGAATTATTAAAGAATTGATAACAGAGCTTAATCAGAATGAAAGTTCTGCAGAAGAAATGCTCAGAATATTACTGAAAGAGATCATTATCAAATCAACCCGCATCTGGAAAACCTCACATAAGCTTGAAGGCGTAGATGATCAGCATGAGATTGAGTTCCTAAGAAAATTCAGTCAGCTGGTAGAGTTGAATTTCAAACAATATCATACTGTGTCTGACTATGCCAGCATTCTGAACATCACACCAAAAGCATTAACAAAACGAATCAGCAAGTACGGCAAAGAAACACCGAACGATATCATCAAAGATCGTATCATCCTTGAAGCAAAACGATTGCTTGCACATAGTGATATGAATGTGAAGGAGATTGCATACGAGTTAGGTTATGATGATCCTGCGTACTTTAATCGTCTGTTTGCAAAAGTTTCCGATATTGCCCCGGCTGAGTTTCGTAAGCAATACAAATCCAACTGAGGGAAAATCGTCCAATTCAAGTAACCAATTATCTATTACCCCGCCCCTGTCTGAACTATAGTTTTGTGTCATTAATTCATAATCACATTAATGAACACAAAAATGAAAACACAATCTTTATTGAACAGGATCAAACAAAGTGTTTTATCCTTCATGGTTCTTGCACTGATTATTACAACAGCACAGGCACAACGTAAAAACACAGCGTTAGGAAGAAGTGAGTACATTGAAGTTGAGCCCAACGTTCGCTTACACGTTACTGACCAGGGCGAAGGTAAAGCCATTGTCTTAATTCACGGCTGGCCGTTGAGCGATGCCATGTATGAATATCAATACAGTGAGCTTATACAAAATGGTTTTAGAGTCGTTGGCATTACGCTTCGCGGCTTCGGCAAGTCTGATCAACCGTATGGCCAATACAACTACGATGTTTATGCAGATGACATCAGAGTAATTCTGGATAAATTAAAAATTGAACAAGCTACGCTTGGCGGGTTTTCAATGGGTGGTGCTATTTCCATTCACTACGTAACGAAACATAATGCAGCACATGTAAGCAAGCTTGCATTGTTTGGTGCCGCTGCTCCAGTCTGGACAAAACGCGAAGACTATCCGTATGGCTTCACTAAAGAAGCTGTAGATGGACTAATCAAATTAAGTACAACGGATCGCCCTCAATTGCTTGAGAATTTTGGTAAAATATTCGCGGCAACAGAAACTGCTTTACCTTCAGGGTTGGGTAACTGGCTCGGCACGATTAATCTCGAAGCTTCATCGTATGCAACCACGCAAAGTTTAATTGCACTTCGTGACACAGATTTGCGTTCGGAATTAAGTAAAGTAAAAATTCCTACCGCTATTTTTCATGGCGTGAAGGATAAGATTTGTGAATTCGCTTTAGCAGAACAAATTCAAAAAGGTATTCAAAACTCACACATCATCAGGTTTGAAAACAGCGGACATGGTTTGTTTCTCGAAGAGCGTGAGAAGTTCAATACAGAGCTGATCAAATTTGCCAAATAAGTTTCAACACAAACATATTTTATCTATGAAAAGAAAAGCAACAGCCATTTGGAATGGCTCAGGTAAAGAAGGTAACGGAAATCTTACCACACAAAGTACAGTATTGAATAAAACACAATACTCTTTCAATTCACGATTCGCTGAAGGCATTGGCACTAACCCTGAAGAACTTGTTGCCGCTGCCCATGCAGGATGCTTCACCATGAAGTTAAGCTTCGTGCTCGGAGAAGCTGGCTACACGCCGCAGGAACTTACCACCGACTGTATCATTACTTTTGAAAATGGTGCTATTACAGAATCTCACCTTGTGTTGAAGGCACGAATTCCAGATATCAAAAAAGAAAAATTTGAGGAGTGTGTTAAAGACGCTGAACTTAATTGTCCGATATCCCGTCTGCTGACAACTTCAATTATTGTTGAAGCTTCTCTAGTATAATTCTGTCACATTCAGAAATCAATCTTGAAAGGGTTCACTTTCCTTTCAGGATTGATTTTTTTGTTGGTAAGCAAATTTTATAGAATAGATGTTTTCACTTCACCTTCATGCAGGAAGGCATCTGAATTTAATAGTATTGTCATTTCCCTTACAACATCATCAAGCTCGTGGGCGCTTAATTCCAGTTTATCCAGGTATTCATAATCCATACCCTTCTCTTTGTAATCCATCTTCATGAGATGTACCAGACCAAGTACACGCGCCAGAGGCCCCCTGGTTTTATGCGAATTGGCAAATGAGTAATCGATAAGTTTTTTATTGAGCTCTAAAACATCCCTGGTTCTTTCTGATACCATAAGCTCAAGATGTTTATTGTAAGTAGCTATGGTTTCGCTTTGTGCCGAAATTTCCGAATTCGCTTGTTCTAATTTTTTATTGACTTCAAGTACCTGTATCCGTTCATTCTTAAGCTCCATTACTAAAACTTTCAGCTGATTGTTAAAACCGGTTATGTATTTATCGTGAGCTAGTATTTTTGCATTTGCCTCCTCCAGTTTTCTGTTGGCCTCAATTACTTGCTTCTGTTCTTCTTGCAGTTTGAACATGGCAATTTCTAATTGGTTGTTAGTCGAGGCTATGACCTCGCTTTGCGTAGAGATCTCCTCATTAGATGATCTCAGTCTTTCAGTAGTTTCAACCAGTTGCTCACGTTCCTTCTCGAATTCAGATTTATAGAGGTATCCAATATAAAAAAAGCAACAAATACGAGCCAGTACTTCGGCAACATCAATAGCTATCGGGTCATTTACTCTATAGTCAACAATCCAATGGTTCTGAAAAATTTGTATGTAAGCCAACACTGCCACTTGCAAAAAGTATAAAAACAAGAACAAACGTCTTTCGTTTCCAGAGAGAACCATTTTCATGACTATGCCAAGCAGGCAGATGTCCAATGAATTAATTCCAAGAAGACCGCCCTGAAAAAAAAAGCCACTGACAATACTCAACATAAATATAATCATGCTGGTTTTCCTGACAGTAGATGCGGCATTGGTGCGTTTAATAAATACATAGCACGTTCCATACATCAGGAAAATAAAAATACATTTTAAAAAGGCTGCTTGGTCGCTGGTGAAGGTGTCATAAGTGGCATACAGGAATATCATAGCAAATGCACCTCTTAAATAGCGCAAGAGAATGTTTTTCTCCATTGTTCCACTTCTGTAAGAAGAATAATTATTATTGGTAATAGACATCGTTCTTTTAATCAGGTTATTGCAGAAGGCTATTGTCTAACATTGTGCGGAGTAACAACCATCACCCTGGCTGGGTGAGTATCTGTATTGAAAGATGTGAGAATTATCAATAGAATAGTAATTAAAAAAAATGCCAACAGACTCAATAATTTTCTCATAATAACTTTTTTCACATCAAAGGTTCAGAACTCAGTAGTCTGTAAAATTTACCAGATATAGTTTTAAGTCATCAGCTGCAACCTTCAGCGCTTCCGCTTAATGCAGAAGGAGGGCTTGTAGTGACCGAATGGGTAATGCAAATATTGTAGAATCATTCTGCTTCTAAACAAAAATTTCAAATACAAAAAAGTAAGCATTCAAAAAATATATGTGTTGGTTACGTTTGCACTATATGGTGTTCTGTACAAAATGGTGGACAAGATAATTGTCTTTTGCACACACTTCTATTCTTGCTTTCATTTTCAATAAACAACTACATTCTATTGTTTAGAAATGAACCTATCAGATTATGTTTTAGATCAATACATCCAGAATCTGAAATACAGAACTCAATATATCCCAGGCACTAGGATGATGTTTATTTTATCGAGGTAACGGATATGTTTTACAGAATTACTTATGGAACGAGAACGCACAGTCCCAAGATTATTTCAAAAATTTCAGGAATATAATTTCAGAGTGAAGTAATCGCCTGAAGTCTGAAATTTCAAATTACTTACTCTTCTTCGACTCTTTGGGATCTGTTGTCTCAATAACGTCTACCAACTCATTGTACCAGGGCTCGCCATATTTGCGAATAAGCGGATCGCGAAGAAATTTATAGACTGCTACCTGAAGTTCTTTGCCCAGTGTACAGGCATCGGAGCAGATATGCCACTTGTGATAATTCAGTGCTTCGAAGTTTTTCTTTTGTGTTACACGTATCGGATAAAGATGACATGATATGGGTTTCTTCCAGTCGATCTTCTTATCCAGGTATGCTTGTTCAATACCGCATTTTAAAATACCGCGTTTGTCGTAGATAGCATAAACACATTCACGTCCATCAATAATAGGCGTGCAAAGTTCTCCATCATCATCAACAGTATGCTTGCCCTGCTTTTCAATGACTTTGATGCCTTCTTTTGAAAGATAGGGTTTTACTTTTGGATAAATCTCCTCCAGGATAGCTAACTCACTTTCTTCCAGGGGTGCACCAAAATCGCCTTCCACACAGCAAGCCCCTTTGCATTTTTCAAGGTTGCAGACAAACTCCTTGTCACGGATATCATCTGATACTAAAACTTCACCAACTTTTATCATGACTACAAAGGTAAGACATGCAAATTTACAAATTAAGATTTAAGAGGTGCGATTTTTTTATTAGCTAAAAGAGCTGGAACTGAACCTGCTCTACGGCATTCACATCATGGTGAATAAGCTTAGGAGAGATTTGCCGGGAGAAATAACCAATATAAAACATAGGCACATCCATAAGTTTTGAATTGAGTTTGTGCACCGATAGCGATCCATTCAGACCTTGCATCAACATACTCTGCTGAAATCCTTTTACAAGGCTCTTATAAAAATGAAAATTAGTCTGGCTGCTTTGCAGACGACTCGCATCGCTACCCATAAATTTTCGAAGCAGTTCGGCATTTTCCTTTATGTAATATTGATAATCATGCCGCTCGTTAAGACTGAATGTAAACGGTACAATGAAGCTATACCCCATCGAGGCCAGCTTGCCAAGCAGCGAAAATGAAACATCAAGTGAAAACGGATCAACCAGGCAGCATACAGCAACCTTATACGAACTTTTACTTGCCGGAATATAGAGACGAAGCTTATCAACCAGGGCTTCCTTCTCTGCATCCAGGATTAAAACATTTTTTTCACGGAAATACTTATTCACACGAATTTTCAGGGCCTTTGCCTGCTCGGCATTGCTTTCACAAAACACCCACTTGTTAATGGGCAAAGAAGATTGTAGAGATGCCAGGCATGTTCCGGCGAAAATTTCTTTCTGATGACCCAGTGAGTATAATCCACTGCCGGCAAAGAGATCAACAACCACTATTTCATCTACCCGGCTTACTGCGTTGGTGACAAAAGAAAATAAATAATTCTGGATGAGTTGAACCTTTACTTTAAACCAGGGCTCTGTCGCAGTGATACTGAACCCATCATCAAAAAAATTGGTTGGTGATGAAAAAGTGTTGGAAGTCAAATGAAAAGTTGTTTATCAAAAGTAGATGAATTTTAGGTCTCATAATATGTTCCTAAAGTTTTTTTGCCTCCAGCCACGACTAAAAAATTCTGATTGCAAATTCATCTTTAAATGGTGAGCAATCACCAAATGATCAATTAATTTGCACCCGATATGATGGATTACTTAGAAAGCTTAAATGAACCTCAACGTGAGGGTGTTTTAAATACAGAAGGCCCGTGCATGCTTATTGCCGGTGCCGGATCAGGAAAGACGCGCGTGCTCACCTACAGAATTGCGCACTTGATTCAGAGCAAAGGTGTTGATCCGTTCAGCATCATGGCATTGACTTTTACAAACAAGGCAGCCAAAGAAATGCGTGAACGTATTGAGCACGTTATTGGAAAAGATGCTCGCAACCTGCTGATGGGTACATTTCACTCCGTGTTTGCTAAAATCCTGCGGTCTGAAGCGCATCACTTGGGCTATCCAAACAACTTTACAATCTACGATACAGATGATTCGAAATCACTCATTCGCAGCATTGTGAAAGAAATGGGTCTTGACGACACCGTATACAAACAAAATACAGTTTACAATAGAATATCAGCTGCCAAAAACAGGCTCATTGGCTGGCAGGCTTATATGAGCAACGGTGAGCTGATGGCCGACGATGCTGCTAACATGCGCCCCGAAATGGGCCGGATTTTTAAAACCTATAGCGAGCGCTGCTTCAAGTCAGGGGCTATGGATTTTGACGATCTGCTCTTTAACACGGACAGACTTTTCAAAGAGCATCTTGATGTGCTGAATAAATATCAGCATCGTATCCGGTATATGCTAGTGGATGAGTTTCAGGATACCAATTTGTGCCAGTACTTCATCATTCGTAAACTTTGCGCGGTGAGTGAAAACATCTGCGTAGTGGGCGACGATGCCCAGAGTATCTATGCTTTTCGCGGAGCTGATATTACCAACATTCTTAATTTCGAAAGAGATTATCCTGAGCTGAAAGTTATCAAGCTTGAACAAAACTATCGTTCAACACAAAACATTGTAAACGCTGCTAACTCTGTTATAAAGCGTAATCGCGCGCAGATTCCAAAAAATGTATGGACATCAAATGATGAAGGTTCGCTCATTGAATTGATAAAAGCCGTTTCTGATAATGAAGAAGGACGACTTGTGGCCTCCTCTATCTTTGAAGAAAAGATGCAACATCAGTTGAAATTCAGTGACTTTGTAATTCTGTATCGAACCAACAGTCAGTCGCGTGCCATAGAAGAATCACTTCGCAGGCTCAACATCAAATACAAAATTGTTGGTGGACTTTCATTCTATCAGCGCAAAGAAATAAAAGACGTTCTGGCATACCTTCGCTTTGCGCTCAATCAGCAAGACGAAGCTTCGTTCAGGCGCATCATCAATTTACCCAAGCGTGGCATTGGTGATAGCACCATTGATAAAATTGTTGTTGCTGCCAATGATCATGGCACTTCCATTTGGGAGATCGTTAAAAACCCAACGCCGTTTGTAGGCGGTCGTGCAGCGGCTCCTATTGAAGATTTTGTTGCCATGATCAATCGCTTTGGTGTAGAGATTGCCAACAAAGATGCTTACGAAGCTGCCTTTGAAATTGCAAAAGGATCGGGCTTGTTGCGCGAGCTATATGAAGATAAAACTGTTGAAGGCTTAAGTCGCTATGAAAACGTTCAGGAACTTCTGAATGCTATTAAAGAATATGTTGACGATCCGGAGAAAGAAGACAAATCGTTAGGTGCCTTTTTACAAGAGGTATCTTTGGCAACGGGTCAAGACGAAGATAAAGACAAAGATCCGGAGAAAGTAACGTTGATGACCATACACATGGCCAAGGGTCTTGAGTTCAACTACGTTTATATTGTTGGATTGGAAGAAGACCTCTTCCCCTCTCAAATGATGTTGAGCAGTCGTGCAGACCTGGAAGAAGAACGAAGACTTTTTTACGTGGCCATTACACGTGCAAAGTCTAAGTTATATCTTTCTTATGCATTGACCCGTTACCGTTTTGGACGTTTGAAAAATTGTGAGCCAAGTCGCTTTTTAGATGATATAGACCAGACCTTTATTAAAGTAAGCACCAAAGTTGGCGGTGGTTATGAATCAACACCTGCACCAAGTCCGTACGCTAAAAACCTGGTGAATGGCATCAAGCGAAAAACGGTTGCTCCACCTGTTAATAAAAATTCCGGCTATAAAGCTCCGGCAGATTTTACTCCAAGCGATACTTCAGGACTGAAGGAGGGCATGAAAGTAGAGCATCCCAAGTTTGGCTTTGGCACTGTGCTTCAAATGGACATGAGTGGTGCCGACAAGAAAGCGAAAATTAACTTTAGCGATGCTGGTGAAAAAACGTTGTTGTTGAGCTTTGCAAAATTGAGAATTGTAGAGTCAGAAGGGTTGTTTTAATAGATTTTGGGGTAATTAGGTTATTCAGTATCTTTACAGTGAATCCATAAGTAACAAGTACAAGTAATGGATATAAGCCAAATTCTTAGACAAATAGATGATCTTCCAATTCAGGAGCAGTTGGAAGTATATGCGCATTTGGCTTCTAAACTTAAAAAGCGAGAACAGGTTTTATCATCGTTAGAAAAGATTCGAGGCAAAGGTTTGGGACTATGGAATAAAGATGCCCAAGAGTATGTGAACAGACTACGTGAGAATGACAGGTTCTGAAAAGGTATTTTTTGATACTGCTCCCTTTATTTACCTCGTTGAAAATAACCCCAAATATTATCTGCCAGTAGCTGAGTACATGGCCGATCTTATTTCTGAAAAAGGAGGTTTGTTATCAACAAGTGTGTTATCAATAGCTGAATTCTTGGTGAAACCAGCTAGAGAAAAAGATCAAAAATTACAAAATGACTTTGAGACGTTTCTACACGAATTGAATTTTCAAATTTCTGAGATAAATTATAACATTGCCGTACTGTCTTCGAAGTTACGCTCTAGTTATAGCTTTCTGAAAGGAATAGATTCTCTTCAACTTGCGACAGCATTAGATTCGAATTGTAGTGCATTTTTAACCAATGACAAACAACTTAAGTCGATTAAGGAAATTCAGATAATTTTAATAGAGGATTTAATATAATAATATCATGGAGATAGGTGAATACAACACCACAAGACCACAAATCATTTTAAAAGAATATGGTCGTAATGTGCAGAAGCTTGTTGAGTACATCCGCAAGGAACCAAGCAAGGAAAAAAGAACTGAGCTTGCCTATACTCTTCTGGAGCTTATCCGCCAGCTTACACCAAGTTTAAAAGATCAACCAGATAATCCCCAAAGACTTTGGGACGATCTTTTCATCATCGCCGATTTCGACCTGGACGTAAACAGTCCCTACCCAACACCTCAACGCGAAATTCTTTTCAAGAAACCGATGAAGGTTAACTATCCACAAAGCGCTGTTCGCTTTAAGCATTATGGAAAGAACATCGAAAAGCTTGTTAAAGAAGCCTTGAAAATTGAAGGCGAACAAGAGCGCCAGGACGCCATTATCTACCTGGGCAAATTGATGAAAACCTTCTATGGCAACTGGAACAAAGAAACCATCGACGACTCTGTTATTCTGAAAGATATTCAAATGATGTCAGGCGGCGCTCTCAATATGACTATTGAAAAAGTACGCGAAGACAATTTGTTCGAGAAGCTCTATCGGGAACGTAAAAAAGCAAAACCTCAGGACAACCGCGGAGGTGGTGGATCTTATGGCCAGCAGCGTTCACAAGGTGGTGGCGGTCAACGTCCGTTCAACAAGAACAATAAGAACAACAATAATTTCAGAAGAAGAAGAGATAATTAATCACAGATTAATCTCTCTTAGCCATTAAGATTTTTTAATTTTCAGATACTGTCGGAGTATCAACTGTCTTCTATTGCATGAGTATTTTCAAAATCAAAGGCGGGAAAAAACTGAAAGGTGAAATTATCCCGCAAGGCGCAAAAAACGAAGCCTTACAAATTATCAGTGCTGTGCTCTTAACCTCAGAGCCTGTAACAATACACAACATCCCCAACATCGTTGATGTTAATAAACTCATCGAGCTCATCGGTGACCTGGGATGTAAAGTTGAAAAGCTTGGACCTGAGTCATATCGTTTTACCTCAGCGGGTATCGACACTAAATTCCTGGAAACAGAAACCTATCGTAAAAAAGCAGCCGCGCTTCGCGGTTCTGTTATGTTGCTGGGGCCCATATTAGCGCGCTTTGGTAAAGCCAGCATTCCAAAACCAGGTGGTGATAAAATTGGTAGAAGGAGACTCGACACCCACTTCATAGGTTTTCAAAAGCTCGGCGCCAAATTCAATTTTAACTCCGAAGAACATCTGTTTCATATAGATGCAAGCGAGCTGAAAGGTTGCTATATGTTGCTGGATGAAGCATCTGTAACCGGAACTGCCAATATTGTTATGGCTGCTGTTCTGGCCCAGGGACAAACCATCATCTACAATGCAGCCTGCGAGCCATACCTGCAACAGCTTTGTATGATGCTTAATCGCATGGGCGCTAAAATTTCAGGTGTAGGTTCGAATATGCTTACCATTGAAGGTGTCGAAAAACTTGGAGGCACTGACCACACACTATTACCTGATATGATTGAGATTGGTAGCTTCATTGGTCTTGCAGCCATGACACAATCCGAAATCACTATCAAGAATTGTCGCATTGATATGCTGGGCATCATTCCGGAAATCTTCCGAAGACTTGGAATTAAATTGGAATTCATTGGCGATGATATTCACATACCTGCACAAGAGAAATACGAGATTGAAACATTTATCGATGGTTCAATCTTAACTATTGCCGATGCACCGTGGCCCGGCTTCACGCCCGATCTGCTCAGCATCGTTTTAGTAGTTGCCACGCAAGCCAAGGGCACTGTGCTTATTCATCAAAAAATGTTTGAAAGCCGTTTATTCTTTGTCGATAAATTAATTGACATGGGCGCACAGATTATTCTCTGCGATCCACACAGAGCCAATGTTATTGGTCTTGAACGCAAGCAACAACTCAGAGGAATCAAAATGTCATCGCCCGATATCAGGGCAGGCGTGTCACTATTGATTGCAGCATTATCGGCCAATGGTATAAGTGAAATCTCAAACATCGACCAGATAGACAGAGGATACCAGAATATTGACACCCGACTGAAAGCACTCGGTGCTGATATTGAAAGAGTCGGATAAAACCTATAATCAAGGGGTTAATTTCAGATTAGCTCCTTGATTTATTACATCATCAAGCATATCATTAAAAATTTTAATGATATTCATTTTAATCGATGAAAGACTATTACGCATTGGTCTTGTGTTAAAAATCGATTATTTTTCCTTTACGCTCGCCTCTCTTCCCAAAATTCATGTTGAATTATATCGTTAAATTTTTAATTTTAACATTGAGGTATTGCCTATGCGTAAACATCTACTTATTCTATTTATAGCTTTTCATTCTCTGGCAGTAGCTCAAACAAGAACTATTACCGGAAAAGTAATTTCTGCAGCAGAGCCTGGCGGAATGATAGGTGTTAGTGTACTTGTTAAAGGTACATCCAATGGCACTGTTACAGATATGAATGGAAACTTTGCGCTGGAAGGAGAGCAAGGATCAACACTTGTGTTTTCTTTCATCGGTCACATTACTCAGGAAGTTTTATACACAGGACAGGAAAAAATTCTCGTTACCTTATTAGAGGATGCAAAGCAACTTGGAGAAGTTGTAGTAGTAGGCTATTCATCTGTCGAGAAAAGAGAAATCACAGGATCGGTAGCTTCTATCAGCGCTGATCGATTTAAAGAAATATCACTTAATGGAATGGACCAGGCCTTGCAAGGTCAGGTTGCCGGCGTGCAGGTAACACAATCATCAGGAACTCCAGGCGGTGGAATTTCGGTGCGCATAAGAGGAAACACATCCATCAGTGCATCGAACAGACCATTGTTTGTTATCGACGGTGTACCTGTTGAAACCGGAAGTTTATCGTTACGTGATTTTGGTGGACAGGATGATAATGCTTTATCGTTAATCAACCCCAATGACATTGAGTCGATTCAAGTTTTGAAAGATGCATCAGCTAAAGCGTTATACGGATCACGAGGAACCAACGGTGTTGTTGTAGTTACAACACGACGCGGTAAGAAAGCTCCCACTAAAATTAATGTCGATGTACAACGAGGTATAATAAATCCTGTTAAGAAATTACAACTGCTCAATTCACATCAACTCCTGCAACTGCAACGCGAAGCTGTTACTAATGCTGGACAAAATCCGGATGCGTATGGCTTAATTGAAGGCGTTACCGATGGCGTGAATACCGATTGGCTCAAGGCAATTTTCAGAACAGGCATCATGCAGCAATATCAACTATCTGCATCTGGTGGTGATGACAATACAACATTCTACATGAGCACAGCCTATCGTAAAGAAGAAGGTGTACAGCTAAACAATAGTTTCGAAAGACTAAGTGGAAACTTCAATGTCGATCGAAAATTCAATCAAAAATTAACAGTAAGCACCAACATCAATCTTGCCTATTCTCTAAACAAACGCGTAAAGAGCGACAACTTTCTGGATGGCGTTTATTCTGGTGCTTTAAAAAGCTTACCGTATTATTCTCCCTATGATGAACAAGGACATTTGGTAGGAACTTCATCACCACAATATGCAGGCTTTCCTAACTTTAATCCGGTAGCACAAGCGTTGCTTCCTCGCTTCAATGTATATACAACAAAAATTCTGGGTAGTGTCAAAGCTCTTTACAAGGTTAATGAACATATCCTGTTCAGAACACAAGTTGGTATAGATGATAATTTTGTTACTGAAGATCAGTATGAATCATCACAAACTGCCGTTGGCGGATATCTTCCCAGCGTTGGTGGACATGGTTATGGTGTTTACAATGCCAGCACGATTAGCAACATCACAGCAAATGCTTTCTTAACGTATACAAATACATTCAATACTAATCATCACATCAGTGCATTTGTAGGTTCAGAAGTTATTAAAAGACCTGAGCGCTCAGGAAGCGTGACAGGTCGTTTATTTGCCAGCGATGACTTTACATACATAACCTCTGCTGGTATTGTTGATAATGGTTCTTCTTATAGAGTGAGCAGTGGTCTGCTTTCTTTTCTTGGAGAGGCTAAATACGATTTCAAAGAAAAATATTTAGCAACACTTAGTTTCCGTTCAGATCAATCATCGCGCTTTGGCCCCGGCAACAAAACTGCAAACTTCCCTGCCCTCTCATTAGGATGGAGAGTTTCAGACGAAAGTTTTTTCAAATCAAACACCATCTCAGATCTTAAGCTTCGTGCCAGCTATGGACTAACAGGTAACGAACGCATCGGTGATTTTAAATATCTAGGCACGTGGTCAACGGGCACTTATAACGGAGCAACAGGTACAGTTCCAAGTAATCCACAAAACCGAAACCTCAAATGGGAAACAACTCGTGAAATCGATATCGGAGTTGATATTGCCTTGCTTCAAGGTCGCATACAGGTTACTGCAGATGTCTACAACAATAAAACAAGAGACCTGCTCTTCGCAAGACCTTATGCTTACACTACAGGTTTCTCGAGCGTATTGGATAATATTGGAAACATTCAAAACAAGGGAATTGAATTAGGAATCACCTCCGTGAACATCGACGGAATTTTGAAATGGAGAACAGAATTGAACATTTCAAAAAACATAAATAAAATTCTCTACCTCGCGGATACCATTCCTATTTACACAGGCTACCAGGCAGAAGGATCATCATCAACAAACATTGTTAAACAAGGTGAGTCGTTAGGAACTTTCGTTGGATTAAAATTCCTGGGAGTAGACCCTGCAACGGGCAATGCTATGTATAAAGATGCCAACAAAGATGGAAAGATCTCATCCGACGATGCAGTAGTTATTGGCCATGCTCAGCCAAAATTTACAGGCGGTTTTACCAACAGGTTTGCATATAAAGGTTTTGACCTGAATATCTTCTTCCAATTCTCTGTTGGCAACCAGATACTCAATTTCACAAAAACAACGCTCGTTAATTCAGGACAGAGTCTTGACTACAATCAATCACCTGAAGCATTACGCCGCTGGCAAAAGCCAGGTGATATAACTGATGTTCCGAAGTATGAGCTCGGTGCTAATAACAATTTCAATAACTTATTAAGCAGCCGCTTTATTGAAGATGGGTCTTACTTACGTTTAAAAAATGTTGGTCTTGGTTATACAGTGCCAACAACAACGGCCAATAAAATTAAATTAGAAAGACTTCGCATATATTTTTCAGGAACAAACATCCTGACGTTTACAAAATATTCAGGCGCAGATCCAGAAGTAAGTACACTTGATGGATCAACAACAGCACAGGGAATTGATTTCTTTACATTGCCCCAGGTGAAAACTTTTTCCATTGGGCTTAATGCAAATTTTTAAGATGAAGAAGGCATATCTTATATTGCTTATATCCATGATCAGCTTTACAGGCTGTCACGATTTACTTCAACCCAAGCCTGTAGACTTGCTAGTAGATGATTTGGTTTTAAATGAGGCTAGTGATGTGCCTAATGTTGAGATAGGATTATACAGCGCATTCAGAGGTATTACCGGTGCGATTGTAATAGCTGGTGATCTTACCGCCGATAATCTGATTCACAACGGTACGTTTACAGAATATCGTGAACTTGGTGTAAAACGTATCACGCCATCAAACGCTACGGTTGCATCAATGTGGCAAGCGATATACAACACCATTTACATTGCTAATTTCATTTTAGAAAAATTGCCAGATGTTAGCGGCGTAAGTTCAGCCGAGCGCAACAAAGTTTTAGCAACCGCTCATTTTCTCAGAGGCTACGCATACTTTATTGGCTACTATACATTTGGACCTATTCCTAAAGTAACAGGCATAACCATTCAATCAAATCAAAACGTTCCGCGAAGCAGCGATCAGGAAATGCTTGATTTCATTCTTGAAGATTATAACGAAGCTTTAGGTCAGCTTACAACAACGCCTACCAATGCAGGGTATGCAAGCGATTATGCAGTTCGTTCAGCGCTGGCGCAATATTACCTATACTTAAAAGATTGGGACAAGGCCGAGCAATTCGCAACACAAGTCATTGAATCGGGCAAATATCCACTGGAACAAAATTTCTCCTCCATTGTTTTGAAAGACTTTACGAGCGAATCCATTTTTGAAATGGGCTATACAATTTCTGATGACCCCGCAACGCTTAACACCTTGTTTCTGGGAAGACGCGAAATCATTCCTTCCAACCAGGAAATCCTGGCGCTTGCATCCGATGAATCAGGTGACAGATTCTCAAGCATCACGTTCGACTCCAAAAATCTGAATGGCACAGATAACGGATGGAGTGTTGCTAAATATGGAACAGCGGTTGAAGACAATAACAACATTGTCGTATTCAGACTTGCTGAACTATACCTGATCCGCGCAGAAGCACGTGCCCAACTTGGCAAAGTAACAGGTACAGAAAGTGCGCAGGAAGATCTTAATGTTTTAAGAACACGTGCAAATGCAACAGCAGTTTCTTCCGTTAGTCAATCTCAAATGTTATTGTTAATCGAAGACGAACGTCGTTACGAGTTAGCATTTGAAGGACATCGCTGGTATGATCTGGTTAGAACCGGAAGAGCAAAAGAAGTTATGTCGGCCTTCTCAAGTGCGTGGAAAGATACGTATAACTTATGGCCCATACCTCAACATGAAATTCAGAACAACAGAGCATTGGTTGGTCATCAAAACCCTGGATACTAAATGAGAAGACTTAGCGCGATAATGATATTTGTTAGCTTTCTCATCATCGTTATGATAGGATGTGAAACCGATCGTATTCTTTTCCAGGGACCTTATTTTGTTCGTTTTACGGATACAACTGAAACCAAACTGGAAAGTTACAGCCAGCAGATTCAGATTGAAATACATAATGCTGGTCCGCTACTGGATGAAGACTTAGATGTAACTTATTCAATCAGTGGCACTGCCCGTGAAAATGTTGATTATAAAATTATTGGAACTCGTGGTAAAGTAGTTATACCAAAAGGAAAGTACGCAGGTTATCTTACACTTCAGCTAATCAACAATGCGAACAACATTTTACGTTCTCAATATGTAACATTTACACTAACAGGTACCGACAATTCTGATCGTCAGACTGGCGAAGGTGAAAGTGGTCTTGGCAAAAGATTTACATTCACTATAAATGATGATTGCATTCTGGGTGGAACATACCAGGGTGAAAGAGATTCGCAATCAATACCCACCAATAACATTTCAATTACAAGTACGGACTGCATCAACTATACATTGTCAAATTGGGATATCGATGTCTTTTCAAATCCACAACAAAGAGACCTTACCTTTATTGATAATGGAGACAACACACTTACCATTCCGGTACAGCAAGAATCAACATTACCAGACTCGCTTGCAACGATGGAGGGCTTTGGTGTTGTAGATCCGGAAACGCGCCAGATTAATATGACGATAACGCTGGATGATTTCCCTGAGCCGAACACGATCTCATTTATACTTATACCTGATTAAGGATATGAAAGAGTTTGTAAAATATTGTCTATACACATTACTTACGGTAACACTCTTCGCGCAGTGTACGGAAGATGCTAAACCCATTCCATTAACATACTGGAAAGTTTTTACAGGTGACGATCACAAAGCCTGGTCTATTCAGTACTTTACATTAAAACAAGATGGAAAAGAAGATCAGAAGTTAACCCTTTCAAGCTGCCAGACAGATGATCAATATATTTTTTACGCCAACAATGACAGGCAATACACAATAACCAATGGCTCCAAGAAATGTAGTTCAGATGATCCAGACATATTAGTAAATGATACCTGGACTTTCTTAAATGCTACGGCTACACTAACCATTATTATTCCTGCATTTTCCGATTCAGCACTACCATTCTTTGTAAAACAAGTGGATAGTAATACAATGACGCTTCAAATTTTTGCCGATCAGGAAAATACAATAAGCTACCTTGTAAATTTTAAAGCTGTAAGCCAAAACTAGAAATTGTATGTACTACAGAATTACTCTTACACTTCTGGCATTTTTTATTCTACAGGTTAGTAAGGCACAATCAGTACAGCCAATAAGACGATGTGCTACCATGGAGCAGGACAGCATCAATCGCTTGCTTTATCCCCAACGCGGAACGCTAAGTGAATTTGAGGAACAACTTCAAACTAAAATAAAAGAAATCAGCATGCGATCTGCTACCGGCAGAATTGAAAGTACAACCATCACCATTCCAATTATTGTTCACGTTATTCATAATGGTGAAGCTGTTGGCTCTGGAGCAAACATTAGCCAGGCACAGATTCAATCTCAGATTGCTGTTTTGAATGAGGATTACCGTAAAAAAATTGGCACGAATGGCTACAATACAAACCCGGTAGGTGCCGATATCGGTATTGAGTTTTGTCTTTCACCGGTAGATGAAAAAGGAAATGCATTAACAGAACCTGGAATACATCGTTATAAAGGATCACAGACTACTTACACTCGTGCTGATATTGATGGATCACTAAAACCACTAACCATCTGGAATCCAAATTTATTTTTCAATGTATGGACACTCAAATTCGGAGGAACTGATTCCAACTTGTTAGGCTATGCTCAGTTTCCTGACCAATCAGGATTATCAGGGTTAGATCAAACTGGTGGTCCGGCAAGTACAGATGGTGTTGTTATTTTGTATTCTTCATTTGGCTCTGCACAAAAAGGAAGTTTTCCAGTTATGCAGGCACCCTATAATTTAGGACGAACATTAAGTCATGAAACAGGTCACTGGCTCGGTCTTCGTCATATCTGGGGCGATGGAATATGTGCCGACGATTTTGTCTCTGATACACCAACACAAAAGCAGGCAAGCAGTGGCTGTCCTAATACTACACTAAGTTGTGACAACTCTACATTGGCCATGGTTCAGAATTATATGGACTACAGTAATGATGCCTGCATGAACATTTTTACCAATGGACAGAAAGCGCGTATGCTTGCCGTTTTAGAATTGAGCCCAAGACGCAAATCTGTATACGAAGCTAATCTATGCAGTCCCGCCGTTGCTGATAAACCAACAGCTAATTTCACCGAAGACAAAAATTTTGTGCTGCTTGGTGGCGAAGTAAACTACACTGACCTGTCAACAAATTTCCCGACATCATGGGCATGGACGTTTGAAGGAGGTGATCCCGGAACATCTTCACTGCGTAATCCTAAAGTAAAGTATAGCGTCCCCGGGGCATATAAAGTAACACTGGTATCTACTAATGCTATTGGTGCTTCCGATCCGTTTGCGATCGACAGCGTTATTACTGTTTCTGAAGAAGGCTTATGCAATACCGTATCCAATTTCAAACCTACGTATACACCTAGTCTTATTAAAGCCTCTACAGTTGGCGGCACTAAAGGGTATCTGACAGGACATAGCTCTTTAAAATATACCGCATTCACAGAATCATTCACCAACGCCCAGGGATACTCCTACATCAGCGGTGTCAAAATTAACTTTGGACGTTTGAAGACAGCGTATGAAGATTCAACCATTACTGTTACAGTATGGAACGCCAGAGGCCCGCAAGGTGCACCTGGATCTGTAATTGAAACCAAACAGGTATTGTTGCAGCAGATTCAGGATGACATTCAGAATAACAGGCTAACCACTATTTATTTTGATCGCGTAACACCAGTGTTTAGCAGACCTTATCACGTTGGTGTACAAATTGGCT
>DATCRE010000014.1:0-2912 GCA_036569145.1 Cyclobacteriaceae bacterium | reverse complement strand
TTCATCATCGCGATAGCAGAGGTAATGATAATGTGGTGTATGCAGGTGGTGCACAGTGGATGAATGCTGGTATGGGAATAATTCATAGTGAAAGACCACCTGTTGATATTCATGAACGTGGAGGCAGGCAGGAGATCATTCAACTTTGGATTAATACACCAGCACAACATAAGATGGATCAGCCACAATATTTTCCTGTTCAGGCGGAAGATGTTCCATCTGCAATTTCACCTGATGGATTGGTCACATTAAGAATTTTCTCCGGAGAACTTTTAGGATTAAAAGGTTCTATACCTTCATACACGGAAGTAAATGCGGCAACACTTGAGTTGAAAAAGGATGGGAAAATATCCATACCAATACCAACAGCGCATAATGCTTTCCTCTATTTGCTGGACGGCAAAATTACTGTTGACGGATTTGGATTGGTTGATAAACTCAATGCAATAGTCTTCAAAAAAGATGGCGAAGGCATTACACTTGAAGCCCTGGAAGATACAAGAGCTTTGCTGATGACAGGAAAACCTCTTGATGAAAAAGTTGCTTCGTATGGTCCGTTTGTGATGAACAGTCAGACAGAAATCATGGAAGCCATGCGTGACTACCAGATGGGTAAAATGGGCGTTCTTATTGAAGATTGATTTAAAAGAAGAGCAGTATTAATGCTATGAACTATTTAGAATTAATACTGTTCTTTGTTCAGACTTCTAAGAAAGTGTAATTTTCAGGTTGTAACCTGATTAAGCTTTATGCAAAAATCAAATATTATTGAGCACCCTGTATCAGATCTGATTAAGAACAGAAAAAGTGTCAGGGCTTTCTCGCCAACGCCAATAGAACAACAAAAGATATTCACTTTATTTGAAGCAACACGTTGGGCACCTTCCAGTTCTAATGAGCAGCCGTGGCTTTACATCTATGCAACAAAAGAACAACCAGAGCTTTGGGAAAAATTATTTAGTCCGCTAAATGAAGGCAATAAAATATGGGCGAAAGATGTTCCATTGTTAATTCTTAGTCTTGCTCGAAAAAATTTTTCCCGATTTCCAGGCGCTAATTTGCATGCCATGTATGATCTCGGTGGTGCTAATTCTTTTCTTTCTCTTCAAGCTGTTGAGTTAGGATTACAGGTAAGACAGATGGCTGGTTTTAATCCGGAACAAACAAAGATCAATCTTAGTGTTCCTGATGACTATGAGATTGGTGTTATCATGGCAGTAGGTTATCCGGGTGATCCTCAAACGCTGCCTGAGAAATTAAAATTGCGTGAAGAGTCTCCGCGTGAGCGTTATGTGCAACAAGAGTTTGTCATGAACAAATCTTTTTAACATGGAACTCAAAACTGCCATTGCTACCATAAAGGATACTTTATATGTTACAGAATTGCAAAGCGGCTCACATACACTTTATGCCGATGAGCCTTTTGATAATGGTGGCAAAGATTTAGGCCCAGGCCCTGGTGATTTTCTCCGGATGTCACTGGCTTCATGCACGGCGATCACTTTGCGTATGTATGCGAACAGAAAAAACTTTGATGTTCAGAAAATTCAGGTTAAGGTTTCTACTGAAGATGTTTCGGGTAAAACTATTTTTCATCGTGAGATAAGTATTAAAGGCAATCTTGATGAACAACAACACAAGCGTATGCTGCAAATTGCCAAGGCTTGCCCGGTACATAAAGTATTAATAAATCCAATCGAAATTGAAACCGACCTGATGGTTGACCTTTAGATTTTCTTTAGTTTAGTGATGGTAAAACTCCGACTCAAATGAAAGAGATCACAAAAAAATACACTAACGGCGAAGTTACCATTGTCTGGAAGCCCAATACATGTATTCACTCTGCTATCTGTTTTAAAGGTTTGAGTGAAGTATTTGATCCGCGAAAGCGTCCGTGGATTACTCCCGAAAATTCTACCACGGAAAAAATTATCGAGCAGGTTAAAAAATGTCCGTCAGGAGCTCTTACTTATTTTTTGAATAAAGACCAAGATTCAGGAATAGCAAATTAATGTAACGGTAGTGTAAACGAAATTTCGGTTGAATCCCCTGTTTTACTCTTAATCAGCAATGATCCGCCATGACGCTGAATAAATTCTTTACAAAGCACCAGCCCTAGACCTGTTCCTTTCTCTTGCTTTGTGCCTGACTTACTGAAGTGAAATCCATCTTTTGTTACCATGCGTATCTCTTCTTCAGTCATGCCAACACCAAAATCAATAACAGAAACTTTACAATGCATTCCTTCTGGTATTGCTGAAAGTAATATTTTGCCATTGGGTTTTGAGAATTTAATAGCATTGTGAATCAGGTTACGTAATACCAATTGTATCTGATCCTGATCGATGCTTACATGTAATTGTTCTGTTGATGTTGTCTCGATGAAAATATTTTTTTCAGTAGCAGTCTCTTTCAAAAGATTTGAAACGTCATTTAACAACAAATGTATTTCCACTGGTTTGAATTCAGTCTTGATGCCTTCCATCTGACTTAGTGACCATTGTAACAAATTCTCCAGGGTGCGTTGTGTAACAATAAGGTTTGTCTTCAATTTGTCAGAAACATGTATAAATTCACTTTGACTCATAACCTTGCTGTTATATAACTCGAGCAATCCTAACAGGTTAGATAGTGGTCCTCTCAGGTCATGACTTATAACGGAGAATAATTTCGATTTCAGCTGGTTAAGTTTTTGAAGGCTTTCAGCTTGTGCTTCTATTTCTTCTTTCTGCTGTTCAATGGCTTTGTTGGTGAGCGCCAGCGAATTATTAGCTCTTGTCTGAATAATCCGAATGCGCCAGAACACAAGTATCAACGCCGATAACAAGGCAATGCAAATTAACAAGTAGATTAACAATAGACGGTCACTCGCTCTGCGCTGATTGGTAATCACATTCTCTTGTTCAAGAAGC
>DATCRE010000013.1:0-3283 GCA_036569145.1 Cyclobacteriaceae bacterium | reverse complement strand
ATCTCACGCTGCTCAACGGTATTGAAAAAATCACTGGCATAAAACCTACCTTTTATCAGGGTGATTGTGGAGATAAAAGTTTTGTTCAAGAGGTTTTCAAAAAAGAAGGAGCATTTAAATGTGTAATGCATTTTGCTGCCTTTAAATCTGTAGGTGAGTCAGTAACAATTCCGCTTAGTTATTATCAGAATAACATAGGTTCACTCGTTACTATGTTAGAAGTAATGAAAGAGAATAATATTAAAGATTTTATTTTCTCTTCTTCATGTACAGTTTATGGTCAACCAGATCAGATACCAGTAGACGAAAGTGCACCTTTTAAAAGAGCAGAATCTCCTTACGGTGCAACGAAACAAATGTGTGAACGCATTTTAGAAGATGCGTACAAAACAGGTTTCAAAGTTATATCGCTGCGTTACTTTAATCCGATAGGAGCACACCCCACAGCATTGTTAGGAGAGCTTCCTATAGGTGTACCAAATAACCTGTTGCCTTATGTTACACAAACAGCAGCAGGCAAACGTGAAAAACTTACTGTTTTTGGTAATGATTACAACACGCCTGATGGTTCATGTCTCCGCGATTATATTCACGTAGTAGATTTAGCCATTGCTCACGTAAAAGCTATGCAGCATCTGGATAAGATTTCAGAACAAACAGCTTATGAAGTTTTCAATCTGGGAACTGGTGATGGTGTATCAGTATTAGAGTTGATTACTAAATTTCAGCAAGTCACAGGTGTTAAATTGAACTTTATTATCGGTGCAAGAAGACCTGGTGATGTAGAAAAAGTTTATGCAGATCCCAAGAAAGTAAATAATGAATTAGGCTGGACTACTAAGTTTTCAATTGAGGAGGCATTGTTGCATGCCTGGCAATGGGAACAGAAATTAATGAGCAAATAAATTTACGATGGATAAAATCAGAATGGTTGATCTTCAAACACAATATCTGCGCATTAAGCCAGAAATTGATGAGGCTATTCAGCGCGTTCTGAATTCAACTGCTTTTATTCAGGGAGAGCAAGTTCAGGAGTTTGCAAAAGCACTGGCAGAATATACGGGTGCTAAGTCAGTCATTCCTTGTGCTAATGGCACAGATGCTTTACAGATTGCCATGATGGCATTGGGGTATAAACCCGGTGATGAAGTAATTATTCCTGTACATACCTATGTAGCAACAGCGGAGGTAATCGCTTTGCTTGGTCTTACACCCGTGTTTGTTGATGTTGATGAAAGCACTTTCAATCTTGATGTTAACCAACTAGAGAAAAAGATTACATCTAAAACGGTGGCCATAGTTCCAGTTCATCTCTATGGTCAGTGCGCAAACATGGAGGCCATTCTGGAAATAGCTAACAGATTTAATCTTCATGTAATTGAAGATACAGCGCAGGCATTGGGTGCTGATTATATTTTTAAGGATGGCCGAAAAAAGCAAGCGGGAACAATAGGAATCATTGGTACTACATCATTTTTTCCATCTAAAAATTTAGGATGTTTTGGTGATGGTGGTGCATTGTTTACGAATGATGTAGTGTTAGCCGAAAAAATTAAAATGATTGCAAACCATGGTCAGAAGCAAAAGTATCATCACGACATAATTGGAATCAATAGCAGACTGGATACTCTTCAGGCGTCCGTTCTGACAGTGAAGTTAAAGTATTTACAAGAGTACGAGCAGAAGAGAAATGATGTAGCAGCTTTTTATGATACTAAATTAAAAGGAATTCCACAGATACAGATTCCACATAGATCATCGTTCTCTACACATGTATTTCATCAATATACATTGCGTGTGGAGAAGCGCGATGAGCTTAGGAAACATCTGGAACAAAGAGGCATACCTACTATGATTTATTATCCTATGCCACTTCATTTTCAAAAAGCTTATAGAAGACCTGGCTATGGAGAAGGTTCTTTTCCCATTACCGAAAGACTTTCAAAAATGGTAATTTCACTACCAATGCACACAGAGATGAGAGCAGAGGAGCAGGAGTTTATTTGTAATACAATCAGGGAATTTTATTAATGGATGAACAAAGAAAATACTATGCACACCCAACAGCTATCATTGATGATGGTTGTGTTATAGAAGATGGTGTTAAGATCTGGCACTTTTCGCACATCATGCCTAACTGCAAGATTGGTCAGAATTGTAACATCGGTCAGAACGTTGTTATTTCACCTGAAGTAACACTGGGGAAAAATGTAAAGGTACAGAACAACGTTTCCATCTATTCAGGTGTCCAATGCGAAGATGATGTATTCCTGGGGCCATCCATGGTATTTACCAATGTAACGAACCCACGTAGTGCGATTAACCGAAGAGGCCAGTATGCTAAAACAATTGTAAAAAAAGGTGCTTCAATAGGAGCGAACGCAACAATTGTATGTGGTCATGATATTGGTGAATATGCTTTTATTGGTGCTGGTGCTGTAGTAACAAAAAATGTACCTCCATATGCGTTAGTCATTGGTAATCCTGCAAGGCAAACAGGATGGATGAGTGAATACGGTCATAAATTAAAATTTGATAAAGATGGTTTTGCACTGTGCCCCGAAAGCGGAGAGCAGTATAGAATTGAGAATAATATTGTTTCTAAAATAATTAAGTAAGCATGAAACGTTTCGCGTTAATTGGTGCAGCTGGCTTTATTGCTCCAAGACATTTAAAGGCAATAAAGGAAACAGATAACGAACTGGTTGCAGCACTCGATAAACACGACAATGTTGGAATCCTGGACTCTTATTTTCCCTCTGCCGATTTCTTTGTTGAATTTGAACGCTTCGACAGGCATCTTGACAAGATTAAACGTAAAGGAAATCCTGTTGATTACATTTCGATTTGCTCGCCAAACTATCTTCATGATTCACATATTCGTTTTGCATTACGTTACGGAGCAAATGCAATTTGTGAAAAACCGTTGGTGCTCAACCCCTGGAATGTAGATGCCCTTGCAGAAATAGAACACGAAACAGGAAGAAAAATAAATACCATCCTTCAACTTAGATTACATCCCAGCATTATTGCCTTGCGCGAAAAAGTATTGAATGGTCCTAAAGACAAAATCTATGATGTTGATCTTCAATACATGACTTCAAGAGGTAATTGGTACAATGCCAGTTGGAAAGGAGAAATTTCTAAGTCAGGCGGCGTTGCAACAAATATTGGCATTCACTTTTTTGATATGCTCATCTGGATTTTCGGGTCAGTAAAAAAAGTGAATGTGACAACCATGGATGATTATCATGCTGCAGGAGTTTTGGAGTTAGAGCGTGCC
>DATCRE010000012.1:0-7473 GCA_036569145.1 Cyclobacteriaceae bacterium | reverse complement strand
CTATGGCGGTGGGGGTCACCTCTTCCCATTCCGAACAGAGAAGTTAAGCCCACCAGCGCTGATGGTACTGCGGTAATACGTGGGAGAGTAAGTCGTTGCCTTTTTTTATCAAAGCCTTCCAATCTAATCCTTGGAAGGCTTTTTTTGTTTTATAGTTTCCCTACACTTGATGCCACACAAAATCTACTATTGGCATTTATCATGAACACCAGTATCTTCATCCTTTAAACTAAATCGCTGCAGAAGGTGAAAAAGCTTCCGTTGATTCTAACACTTCTCTTTATTTTAATCTGTATCGGTGGCTATTTTTTATATGAAACGGTTTTCAAATCAAAACCTATTGATGCGTGGAATCTGGTTCCTGAGTCATCTGTAGTTGTTTACGAAGCTGGGTCCTGCCAAACATGCAATGACTCACTTTATCAATCTGAAATTGGAGAGCTTATTCATGCCACTTCATTTTACTCTAAAAAATCTGATTCCCTTCAGAGTGTGATAAAGTTTTTAGCTGCTTCTCATTTTAATCTCGTTTCCCTGCATGTCACAAAGAAAGATGATTTTGATTTTGTTTATTATGCGCATATCGATCCCAAAGCGTTTGATACAATACTAGATCAATGGAAAAAACAGAAAGGAGTGAAGATATCTTCATATGAATTTAATTCTGTTATAATTCAGGAGGCTTTATTCGGTGAGTTTTCTTTTTCATGGTTTTTTGCTGGCGATGTATGGGTAGGGAGTTTTACACCATTTCTTATCGAAGACGTAATCAGAACGTATGAATCTGGAAATAAGACAAATTTCAAAAACAGAATTGCAGAGGTCTATCAGTTACCACAATCAAATAAGAATGCAGGCAACCTTTATATCAATTTAAAGAACATTACTGAATGGTTTAAAACATTTGCAGATGTAATTCCTCCTGCGTTTGTTCAATCCTTTGGGAAGTCTGCAGTAGTTGATATTAAGGCCAATGATAATTCTTTTGTGCTTAATGGATTTAGTTCTGATAGCAGTTATAATTCGGCTTATGCTCTTTCTATCTTTTCTAATCAAAATCCAGTTCCGTTTAGTACAAAGAAAATTATTTCTAACAGAACGGTAATGCTTGCCAGCTATGGCGTAAGTCAAGGAGCATCTTTTAAAAAGAATCTGATGGGTTTTGATAAACGCAATCACTATAATGATACATTAACTCAAATTTCAAAAACATTAAGTGTAAACGTAGATCAGTTTTTTGATAATATTAAGGGAGAGCTGGGTGTATGCTTTGTTGAATCAAAAGGTAAGGAGATATCTAAAGTAATGTTGGTGGAAACGGTTAATCCAGAAGTGTGGATGAATCAGTTGAATGCGCTCTCATCCAAGTTAAGTATTGATACTATTTTCTTTGAACGTTTTTCTGATTATGAAATAAGAGAACTACCCTTGTTTCGTTTTTCTGAAAAAATGTTCTGGCCTCTGGTTTCAGGATTTGATAGAACGTATTATACTTCATTGGGAAACACAATTATTTTAGGTGATGATCTCGAAGAACTAAAGAAGTTTCTTAATGATATTGACGAAGAAGAAACCTGGGGTAAGTCAGTAAGTCAGAATAAGTATCTGGAATCTACTCTCCTTGAATCTAATGTTAGTCTTTACATTAATACACCAAGAATATGGAATGTTCTTTCAGGATCTTTAAATCCAAAATGGAAAGACTTTATTCAACATAATAAACGACTTCTGCATTCATTCGGAATGGGGGTTTTACAATTTAGTCACTTGAGTGAGAGTTTTTACACAAACATTTCGTGGGATTATCATCGTAAAGGCAAAGATGATACAAAGCATGTGGATAATAATCGTAAAGTTATAGCCTCTATTGATAATGACATTAGTAAGATAACAGTATTTAAGAGTCATGTTGATAGAAGAGACGAAGCCTTAGTTTTAGACTCCTCTAAAAACCTGAGCTTGATTTCACTAGAAGGGAAAACGCTTTGGAAAATTCAGTTGGATGGAATGATCAAAGGAAATATAGAGCAGATTGATTTTTATAAGAACGGTAAGCTTCAATATTACTTTGCTACTAATAATACAATTTACATTGTAGATAGGTTAGGCAATTCTGTTGAGCCTTTCCCTATAAGTATTTCATCAGGTGAAATTGAACATACAAGTGTAATTGACTACGACCACAGTCATAAGTACAGATTTTTAGTAGCTACCAAATCGGGCAAGCTATGGATGTATGACAAGGAAGGTAAAGTTTTGGATGGATGGAATCCTAAAAACATAGGTGAAGAGTTTGTGGTTGCACCGCAACACCATCGGATCAGGGGAAAAGATTATATCCTGGCTATAGCTAAGAATGGCAAGGTGTACATTCAAAATCGTAAAGGAGAATTGCTAAAGAAGTTTCCGTTGAATTTGAATACGAAATTATCTGGTGATTACTTTTTAGAAAATGGTAAAGATGCAAGCGCTACTTACTTTACAGTTATTTCACGCGATGGAGTTCGGATCAGGTTTAATCTTGAGGGTGAAGTTCAAAGCAGGGAGACACTACTCAAATCAAGTCCTACGGCACAGTTTAGTCTTGTAAAAGAAAGCAATAGAAAATCGTATTTAATTTTAAGACAAGAGGCTAAGCAACTAACGCTTATGGATGACTCAGGGAAAGATTTAATTGTCAATGATTTTATCGGACAAGATCCTGCAGAGATAGAATATTCTGATTTTGGAGCCGGAAGAATTTTTATAACCATTACTGATACGCGACAAGACTTGTCTTTTGTTTATGACGGACAAGGTAATCTGTTAACAACTCCTCCGATAGAAAGTTATTCGGCTATTCCACGAGTAACAGAAGATGGTAAGTTGCTTCTGTTTTCTACCTATCAGAAAACACTCACAATTCAGCCATTACCGTAACCAGAAATTCTTCAATTGTATTGTAGATAGAGTCAAGTTGTTCATCTGTCATGATGTATGGAGGAAGTATATAAAAGACATTTCCCAATGGTCTGAGTAAGATGTTTCTCTCCAGAAAGAAAGGATATATTTTTTTTCGTATCTCATGATCATACGAACTTCCTGATTCCGATTGAAGCTCGAATGCTATAATTGTTCCTAGTACTCTCACTTCATGTAAAGCTTTGTGATTTTTTATTCTTCGTTTGAATTCTATGTGTTTTGAATTGATACGCTGAATGTTGAGTCTGCAATCATCATGTGTTAACAGCTTGAAGCTTGCATTTGCTACAGCACAAGCCAATGGATTTCCGGTATATGAGTGTCCATGAAAGAAAGTCTTTAGAAAATCATCAGTCTTAAAAGCAGAGATGATCTTATTCGAACAAGTTGTAACACCAAGCGGCATAGTTCCACCTGTAATACCTTTTGATAATGTTATGATATCAGGTTTGTTGACAAGGTAATCGGATGCAAATAATTTTCCAGTTCTTCCAAAGCCTGTAAATACTTCATCAGCAATACAGATTACATCTTTTTCGTGTGCATGTTTGATTAAATTATCCAATAGTTGTGCAGAATACATTCTCATGCCACCAGCGGCCTGAATAAGAGGCTCAAAAATAAAAGCAGCAACTTCGTCAGTGTCGATCAGATTTGTGAATTGATTTATTGTGGCTTCTTCCTGTTTAGCGAAAGGGAAATTAATAAATTCTACATCAAATAAGAACGATGAAAATGGATTGGTAAAAATGCTTCGATCACCTACAGACATGGCTCCAAAAGTATCGCCATGATAAGCGCCTTGTATAGCAATAATTTTTTTCTTACTGATGCCCTGGTTGTACCAGTATTGAAGCGCCATTTTAATGGCGACCTCTACAGCTGTGCTACCATTGTCAGAAAAAAATATTCGGGACTGATTTTCAGGAAGTATGGATAATAGATTTTCAGATAACTGAATGGCTGGCTCATGTGTAAAGCCTGCAAAGATTACATGTTCTAATTTATTTGCCTGTTCAGCTAAAGCCTTTGCTAAATGTGGATTTGAATGACCATGTAAGTTTACCCACCATGACGATACTGCGTCTATTATCTTTCGTCCATCGTGTGTATGTAGATAGACTCCATGAGCCTCTGTTATGAGTAATGGATCAGCGGCACCTGATAACGGAGTAAATGGATGCCAAATATTTTCTTTATCCTTATCTAGTAGATTACTCATTCCAGCTTTCTTTTAATTGGTTGGCATACTTTGTAACAGTATGCTTATCAATAGTGTTTTCTTTAGCGATTCGCAGAAGACATTTTAGCTTTGAATGTAACAGGATGATTCCTTCACTTTCAGGATTCGATTCACCGTTGAAAATAATTCCTTTAATAGGAAGGTTTCTATTTCGTAAAGCTTCAATGGTTAATAGTGTGTGGTTGATGGAGCCGAGATATAAATCAGCTATCAGAATTACTTCGGTTTTTAAATGAGAGATAATATCAATAACAAAATCATGATCATTGATAGGAACCAGGCAACCACCAGCTCCTTCGATAATAATTATGTTGTCAGATTCTGGTATTTTAAAATTGGATAGTGAGATATTGATGTTGTCTATTTTTGCAGCAGCGTGTGGCGAAGCAGGTGTGTTGAGGAGATAAGCTTCATGATGTGTTTTAAAATTTTTATATGAAACAAGCGAAGTAACAGTATCAGCATCACGAGGTGTTCCTGCTTGTATAGGTTTCCAGTAGTCGGCTTGAAGAGCTTCACATAAGATTGCTGATGCAAATGTTTTTCCACTGTCAGTATCTATGCCGGTAACAAAGTAATTCATCGGGGAAATTTACATTGTTTTATTTAATTGGGAGAGCCTTTGTAAGACTTATAATTTCTTCATCGGTATTGTAAGTGTGAAGACAAATTCTAAGTCGTTCAGCACCTTGAGGTACAGTAGGTGAAAGAATAGGGCGGACATCAAACGATCTACTTTGTAGATTGCTGGCAACAGATCGCGCGTATTCATTACCCGGTATTACGATGGCCTGAATGGAGCTTTCGCTTTCAATGGAATTAATAGAGGGATGTAGATGAGCTTTAAATAAACTTATTTTCTTTTTAAGATAATCTTGAAGCGTAATGTTGCTATTTAAATAATCAAAAGCACAATCAATGGATGCTATGCTGTGTGGTGGTAAAGCTGTAGTATAAATAAAAGGTCGTGCAAAGTTGATCAGGTACTCAATAAGATTCTTATTTCCGGCAACACATGCTCCGTGACATCCAATACCTTTTCCGAAGGTGTATACACGAATGGCAATTTTGTTGGCTAATCCTAGAGATGTAGCAAGACCGCTACCACTAATGCCACAAACACCTGTGCTGTGAGCTTCGTCTAACACAATAGACGCATCATATTTTTCGGAGAGTTTAACAAGTTCAACAAGCGGACAGAGATCACCATCCATTGAATATACAGATTCAACGGCTATAAATTTTTTGCCTGTAGCTCTATTTAACTTTTGTTCAAGGTCATCAAGATTGTTGTGTTTGAAACTATGGCGATTTGCAAGACTTAAACGTGCTCCATCTTTTATACAGGCATGTGCTAATTCATCGTAGAGTATAGTATCACCTTTTTGTGGTACAGAAGAAAGTACAGCAAGATTAGCTGTATATCCTGAATTAAAAATCAAAGCTGATTCAGACTTGAATATGGCTGATAACTTTTGTTCAACTTCTTCCGTGTAGTTTGAATTCCCTGAAAGCAATCGTGAACCCGTTGCTCCATTGGATAAGCTGAGTCTTTCTAGCTTATCATTGATGAGCTGAGTAAGTTCTTTAGACCGGGCTAATCCAAGATAATCATTCGAGCAGAAGTCAATGAGTCCGGAAGGAGATTTGAGTGTTCGAAATAAGTTTAGTTCTTTCCGTTCACTCAGTTTTGCAGTAAGCCAGTTATCTAAATTCACAGGCGAATGATTATTCTAACACAGATGAGAAGACATGTAAAGTAAATTTATTTTCCACGTGTTTTTTCCAGCATGTCCCACATTTCGTTAGGCACCATTTCGAGGTTGCTAAACTCACCTCCACTGCGAAGCCACTCGCCACCATCAATGGTTATTACTTCACCATTTACATAAGCGCTGAAATCAGACATAAGATATGCTGCAAGGTTAGCAAGCTCCTGGTGCTCACCAACACGTTTTAACGGAACACGCTGAGCAGGATCAAATTTCTTAACCAATTCACTAGGTAACAGGCGACTCCATGCTCCTTCTGTTGGGAAAGGACCTGGAGCTATAGCATTACTTCTTATGTTATACTTTGCCCACTCAACTGCGAGAGAGCGCGTGAGAGCTAACACGCCTGCCTTTCCGCAAGCAGATGGTACAACATAGCCAGAGCCCGTCCATGCATAAGTTGTTACAATATTGAGAAATACTCCGGGTTGTTTTTTCTCAATCCAGTTTTTACCGGCAGCGAGCGTTGTGTAGTAAGTGCCTTTTAAAACAATATCAACAACAATATCAAAGGCACGATGTGATAATCGCTCCGTTGGACTTATAAAATTACCAGCAGCATTGTTAAGCACTCCATGAATCTGACCAAATTTAGATTCAGTAGATTTGATAACATTTTCTATTTCTTCATACTTACGAACATCGCATGGTACAGCAAGAACCTGTCCCCCGGTTTCCTTCATCAGCTCATCAGCTGCCTTATCGAGTACATCTTTCTTGCGACTTGTAATAACCAGGTTTGCTCCAAGTTCAAGGAAGTACTTACCCATGGCGCGACCTAAACCTGTTCCACCTCCGGTTATGATGATGGTCTTATCTTTCATTGCGCCGGGTTTAAGCATTCCTTCCATAATTCAGTTCGGTTAATTATCAATGGGCGCTAATCTACCATAAAAGATTTTATTTCTAAATGGTATAAGTCTTGTTTACGCTGTTGGAGTTTATGTCAATATGAATGTACTAATCGTCAAATAAATGTAGATTTAAGATTTGTAAGTTGTCAGGTTGTTTATATTTGTAAAGCATAAAACATTTTTTGATGAGATACTCATTTCCTTCGTTCTTCCAAAGCCAGGTGTGTGTATATCGTCCGTCGTTGAAAAATACATACAAATGAAAAGGATAGTCTTATTTATTGTTTCCCTTATTTTTTTAAGTTCCTGTATCGTCTCTAAAAAGAAATATGATGATCTGTTGGCTCAGAAGGTGAGCATGGAAGCTGATCTGTCGGACCGCTCATCGCAGCTTGACAAAGAAACAGCGCAGCGCAAAGAGCTTGAGGAGTTGTTAAAGAAATTAAAAGATGATACCACAAATCTCGGTATTGGTGTAAGATCATCCAGCAAGAAGTTAGCAGAGCTTGAGAAGGAACATGGTCAACTTAACACCTATTACAAAAACCTGATGACAAGCAGTGGTAAGCTCAACAGAGATCTTGTTCAGCAACAAGAGCAATTAGCAATCACCCAGCAGCATCTTGATAAAACACGAAAGCTC
>DATCRE010000011.1:0-7625 GCA_036569145.1 Cyclobacteriaceae bacterium | reverse complement strand
ACGTGAAGTTATAAGCAGACTTGGTGCCGTCTCTCATGTATTTTGGATTGGCCTGAAAACTGCCGCTGCCCGGCCCTGTGCCTAAATTAGATTGGCGCTGTGCGCCCTTGTCATCATAAAATTGAAGAGATCCGCCCACATGCCAGCCATCTATTTTCTTTCCAAATAGAACAGTAGCTTTTTTGGAAAGCAGTCCATCCTTAATTCCTGAGTTGAGAAATACTTCCGTGCCATCAACAGATTGATCTCTTGTAATCAGATTGATAATGGTTACAGCACTTCCGCCTTGCAGTGGAACCGGCGATGTACTGATCTCAATTTTTTCAATGGCCTCCAATGTAAATTCAATAAACCCGAGCGGTTGTCCGAACGTAGTTTCATTGAACTTATTTTTGCCGTTGAACAAGTAGAGAATTTGCTGGGAGAAATCAGAATTTATTCCACGTGAGTAGACAGTTTCTACGCGGTCGCCGTATTTCATAGAAGCAGGCAATGCGTCCATGCCGGGTACAAATACATTCAACACATCTTTAAGGGTACGCGCATTCATATCCATAATTTGCTGTCGCGTAATAACAATTACGTTGCCTGGTGCGTCATCAATATTTTGTTCTACTTTGGTAGCAACAGAAACTTTCACGTTCATCAATTCTTCCAGGCTCATATCATATAATATGTCGATAGAATCTTTTTTCTGTGAAAAAGAAATGAAAGAGATGTTTAGCAAGAGGATAAAAAAGGACTTTTTAAACAAAGCTGAAGTCAGCCCGCTCCATGATAATCTAAAGCAATTCATTGTTCTTGGTAATAGTTTTGTCGTTATCGTCTGATTAATTAATGAGGCAAATTATTTAGAAACGTACAGGCCCATATCATTTGGTATTCGATATGATTAGTTTTGGGAGTCAACTTTTTTTATTCCGAAGGATGCCGATAGCTTGAATAACATTGTGAGAATGATAAGTGCAAAAACTCCTATGCAGGAATAAATAAACGCGGATACTGACATTAAGCCAAGATTAAAAACAAAATGACACAGGTATTCAGCCAGGATCATTGTAACTATAACAATACTCCATTTTCTAATGGCATTTTTTACTTGTCTTTTCATAGGCATTTGTTTGTCTGATTACTACCTGTTTATATTTTTTGGTCTATATTAGTTAACTCAGAATTGTATTATCCAATCGATGGCATTATTCAGATTATCAAAATAGCTTGTTGGTAACACAACGTTACTCATAGTATCTTCTACAGCCATGGTGGAAAAAATATCCTGGGCAAGAACAATAGCTACGTGTGAATGACCAATAGTCAGAGCCCTGTTATGCCAATCGACAGCTACCCATTGCTGATCATCGGGATGTAGAGCGCTTGCTTTCGTTAAACAACAAACTAATTTTCCGGTCTTGAAATACTGCATGGCTTCTAATACTACATTCATTCCTTCCCTGAATTCAGAAGAAGTTGTTACATTAAGCCATTCCAGAATTAAAATGTGATGTTCATTATGGTATTTAATTGTGATATAGTCTTTTTGAAAAAAGGTAGTTTCCATATTTATATTAATTATCTCTGATTGTGTTGGTAAGGTTTGCTATATATTTTTCTCTTAATTCAAGTTCAGCCAGCAGTTCATTTTCCCGAAGATTTGCTTTTAGAAGTGTTGTTCGCATTATTTGATTCTGAGCTTCAAGCTGGGCATCGCTATTCTTTAGTTTTGTTTCCATTTCTTCCATGCGTTGAAGAAATTCTTCGCGTTGAAGATTGAATTCACTAAACTGAATCTGGCTTTCTTTTTCTTTCTCTTTTAGCTTTTCTATGACTTTGTCCATCATCTGTTTTTGTGCCTCCAGTTGAGTGTTGTTACGATCAATTTCCTTGCCTCGCTTTGCTTCGGCTTCTAACGTCGCTTGCAGTTCTTCCATATTTTGTCGCAACTCTTCTTGTTGGGCACGCAATTCCTCTTCCTGTGTTCGCAATTCGTCAGTCTGTGCCTGACTTTCTTTTTCCTTCTCTTTTAGTTTTTCGATAAGTTTGTTCATCATCTGTTTTTGAGCTTCTGCCTGGGAGTTTGCCCGTTCCAGATGTTTGTTCCGCTTGGCTTCTTCTTCCATCGTTGCACGCAATTGTTCTTCCTGCTCACGGAGTTTGTCAGCCTGTGCCTGGCTTTCCTGGAGCATTATTTTTGTTTCACGTTGTGCCTTCATCAGCGCAGTAACATCCGTAGCAAATTGTACGGCAGCAATTACTTCTCCGGCTTCATTCTTTATCGGAATATATTTCACTATGTAATGCGAAGAGCGTTCGCCCTCATACGTGGTTTCTGCAAACTCTCCTGATAATGCTTTATCAAGCAGGTACTTAACCTGTATTTGTTCTGAAGCGGGAATGAGCTTTAAAATATTATTGTCTTCTTTATTTAGATCAACACCAACTGACTGGTATATGGCTTTAGCTACTTTATTATGGTGTATGATTTTATATTGATGATCTACAGTAACGATGGAATCAGTTGACGCGTCAATCAGATTTCTCATATAGAGTTCTTTGTCTTTCGATTCTTTCGCTATTCTTTCGATGCCCTCTTGTGTAGCCATCAGCTCTTCCATGTTCTGCCTCATTTCTTCTTCACGGCTTCTCAATTCCTCTGCCTGCATCTGGCTTTGCTCGAGAAGATGATTTGTCCACACCGTTACTTTTGTATTTGAAATTGCAGCAGCAATAGTTTCGCAGATATTAAGAATGAATTGACGTTCATACTCCCGATAAGGCTCGAAGGAGGCAAGTTCCAGAACACCATAAATTTTGTCGTTCACTTTGAGCGGCGCAACGAAAATACTGCGGGGAGTAGCCTGCCCTAACCCTGAGGTTATATTGATATAATCGGCGGGTACGTGTGTCATAAAAATCGGTTCACCTTCCTGCCAGCATTGCCCTACAACTCCCTGTCCTTCGTAAATGATTTTCTCTACATATTTCTTTTTGTCCCAGGCATAACAAGAAAGCATAGTGAGGTGAACGTCATTTTTATTATCATCATTTACTATAAATAATCCGCCCTGGTTTGAATTGGTATAATTAACAACGTATTGGATGATTGAGTCGCCGAGTTTTTGAAAATCATTCTCCCGCCGAATAATTTCAGAAAACTTCGCGAGCCCGGATGCAGACCAATTTCTCCTTTCATCTTCAACTTTTGTCTGCCTCAGACTTTCACGCATTCTGACCAGGTTGCCAGCTAAATTGACTTGATTGAGCGATTGATTTTTTTCATTGAGTCCGTTCCATTCTGTTGTATAATCTCCGCTTGATATTTTAGTTATAAATTCATTTGCATGCTGAAAATTTTTAATGGAGTCATCAATAATTTCTTTCCAGTCTTTTGTCGTCAGAGCAACGTTGGTGTCAAATATGTATTTTCGATTACTTTGATCTAGCGTAGCCAGAAGCTTTCCACGTTCTTTCTCATCAGATCTGAGTTTCCAGATAACATAGAGTATTGTGGGGCCACCCAATAATATCAGCAGGAATTGAATAATTCTGTTTTCAGAAAGAGTTTTCAGATATTTTTCGTTTGCTTCGGCATTCAATGAATCTTCATGAGCAAATAGGGGTTGAGAAAATGCCCAGTTTTTTTTCCACACTGCATAGCCGCGATCTTCATTCAAAAGTTTTACAAACTGCTTCATGCTATCTTGCCTGGCAAGTTGAATCATATCCATCGAGAATTTTAGGTAATCTTCAACCGCTAATTTTACCTCATTATACGAAGTCATATCGTATTGTTGCTTTTTTAACACAGCCTCTATATTGGAGAAAATCGTGTCTTTCTTTTTAAGAACATGATTAATAGGATCAAGGAATACCTCATTTTTAGTAAGGCCAAATCCGCGTACGGAGAGATCTGCTTCGTGCATAATAACGGTTAAGATAAGTGCTGTTTTTTGTTTGGTTTGTTCCGTTTCAATTTTCAGCGCGTTATTCTCATTTAATATTGTGTAGTTTCTTAAAGAAAAAACAAAGTTTGCCAGCAATAGAACAAAAACAAAAGTCAGTGTTATTGTTATAATGAAGGTTTTACTCTTAGGAATTGAAATCATAAACCAGAATTAATGAGAATAAATGCAGAGCTTCTCTAAATAGAAATCTCCTTGTTACTTGCTATAAAATGCATTCAATAATAGACAAAAAAGAATGTCATTGCTCGGTAATACCAGATCATTGTAGATGAGTCTAAGTATAAATACAGAGACGCTTATTAGTATTAACAGCCTTCTGGTTTTGGAGTCTAAGAATTAATTTTAAGACATGCCAGAAGATAGATTTAACTTTTAGGAAGCCATACTTAAGTAAAATCAAAAAAAGAATCTTAATATTTTTCCTGAGCTTTAAAGAGTGATCTACTCAAGGCATAGATGATTAAAGGATGTGGTTGCTGAATAAAAAATTAAGCCAGCTATGATTAGATTATTGACCAGATATTTATTGCTTTCATGTTTTTTCATTGCTGTGTTTTGTGTGACGAGTGCACAAACACATAAAGTGGACAGCCTTCAAGCTGTTTTAAAAACTCTTCCGGCGGATACTAACAGAGTAAATGTGCTTATTACGTTGTGCAGAGCGCAATCGTTTCTTGATTCAAGGAAAATGATCTCCACGGCCAACGAGGCTCTAACGTTATCACGGAAGTTAAATTTTGAGACTGGCAAAGCGAGAGCATTGTTTCAACTGGGATATTGTTTTCATAAAGTAGGAGATGATTTAAAAGCCATACAATCTCTTCGTGAAGCGAGCAGTATTTTTGAAGAAATTAATGATATAAAACAAGCGGCACAGGCTTATAATGGAATAGGAGTGATCTATGAAGACCAGCGTGATACTAATGAAGCATTGGCCTATTTTAAACGAGCCTATTCACTTTGGGGCAAAATTGATTATAAAGATGGCGAGTGCATGGGTCTTCTAAATTTAGGTTCGGTCTATGAAGATATGAATAAAGATCAGCATGCATTGCTTTATTACGAACGAGCGCTGATGCTGTCAGAAAGAATGCATAATGAGAAGAGAATTGGCAGCGCGCTTTTTTCTATTGGATCAATATACCTTAAGAAAAAGGAGTACACAAAATCACTTGATTATGAGCGAAGAGCTTTGGATTATTTTATAAAAGCTAATTCGAGTGTTATGCAGGGTAGAGTATATAATGCATTAAGCCAGATCTACCTTAATCAAAACCAGCCGGCAGAAGCATTGCGTATGGCTGAGCAAAGTATAAAGTTAACTGCAGCGATAACATCTAAAAATGATTTAAGAGATGGTTATCATCAGGCTTCTAAAGCTGCTGAAAAATTGAACGATTATGTGAAGGCTTATAAATTTCAGTCATTATATATTGTGCTTAATGATAGTCTCCAGAATTCAGTAAGCGCGGCTTCAATCGAAAAAATAAAATCGAAATATAAATTAGAAGAAAAAGAATCTGCAATTGCATTACTGAGAGAAGAGAACAAGGTTATAATATTTCGTAGAAATATGTTTATAATAATCTTAACAGGATTACTCATTATCAGTTTTTTAATCTATAACCGATACAGGTTAATCACGCAACGAAAACTTCAATTAAAAAAGCAGTTATTGGATTTATCTACTCAAAATTTGATTGAAAAATCGGAGACGATAAACAGAATTAACCAGGAGCTTGAGCATTTTAAAAGTCAAAGCTCGGATGAAAGTATTCAGATCGTAAAAATAGATAAGATACTTCAGTCGAATATTCTTACGGATGATGACTGGAACAGTTTTAAAATAGCTTTTGGGGATATTTATCCTTCATTTTTTTCAATGCTTAAACATAAATGTCCTGGCATTACTGTTTCCGAAACGCGTTTATGTTCACTTATAAAATTGAAATTATCAATTAAAGAAATGGCGTCCATGCTTGGCATCTCACCTGAAAGTGTCAAAACCTCGCGCTATCGGTTGAAGAAGAAACTGAACCTGGCTGAGAATGAAACCCTGGAAACATTTATTGAAGGAATAGGAATCTCCTACAACAGAGAAGAGATACAGCTTAGTGAAGGTTGATGTCCTGCAGGGTCATTGTACTGAAAACAATTGAGTATTGTATTGTAATAAGAAATTCTAATGTCTTCGAATCTTAATTTAGTTGATAGCCAGAGTACATCCGGGGCAATTTTACTCTGAATACGGTTTGATCATCAACGTCGCTGCTTAATCTTACATTTCCTCCAATTTTAGCGAGCGCTTTTGAAACAATGTACAAACCTATTCCGCTACCAATAGATTTTTCACTTAATCTGATATAAGCTTCAAAGATTTCGTTTCGATATTTTTCAGGGATGCCTATACCATTATCGGCGATATTTACATACACAAATTTTTCATCTTCTTCGAAAGTGATATGAATTGATGGAATGTCATTGTTAAAAATACAAGCGTTTTCAATAATGTTTACGAAAACCATATTAACAAATCGTATGTCTGAAGACAACCAGATATTATCAGTTTGCTCCATTTGGAATTTTGTGTGCGGGTATACCTTGCGAGTGGTTTCAATCAGGTTTAATAAGTGTTGACTGAGACTAAAAGTTTGTAACTCTACCGGCATGCGGAGCTCGTATGTCATTTTTAGTTTATCCAGCATCTTGTCCATGTGCTGCGCTGTGGAAGTAATTTTTTGTCTTATATCAGATTGTTCGCAAGAACTGGTAGTGAGTTCTGCAATTCTCACAAGACCTATAATGGTTAGAATGGGCCTTCTCACATCGTGCGAAGCACGATATAGATACGTGTCTAGTTCCTTATTTGTTTTTATCAGTTCAGCTGTATGGTACTTAACTTTAGCTTCCAAATCTGAATTAAGCCCTATGAGTTGTTCATTGTGTCTTCTGTTACTTCCATATAGAATAAACAATAGAATAAGGACGCAGGCAACAGCAACAATGGATACTTGCCACAGCCGGACTTCTTTTGTTTTATAACCATTTTCTATTTTTAATAAGTTGATGTCGGCAAGTTGCCTGTCAATGTAATTCTGATTGTGAATTTTCTCCAAGTTGTTTTCGGCGCTTACACTATGGATAGAATCTCGTAAAACTATATAGTGCTGAAAGTACCCATCCGCTTCCTTAAACTTTTTCTGTGTACGGCTATAGTTGGCCATTGTTCTATAATATACCGCCCAAAGTAATTTACTATCTACTTTTTGTATGAGGTTATATGCACTGTCATAGTATAGGTGTGTTTTTAAGGGCTTATTCAATGATAAATAAATAGTTCCAACACTAAGAAGGGAAATTGCAGTTGATTCTATTTCTTTATACTTGGAACTTATTTTAAGATCAATGGAGACTTTCTCTAAAGCTTCTTGCAGCTTGCCTTGTCTTTCCAGAATTTTGGCCATGTTTCCGTTAACCAGTCCCATCCAGAATTCCTCTTTTGCGTCCTTTGCTAAATTGTTCGAAAAGCCAAAATATTTCATGGCGCTATCCAGTTTATTTTTTTCCTGAAAAGCAAGTCCAATAGTATTGTAAACATTGATGAGACGGAGTGAATCGGCATGTGTGCGATTTTTAATGGCTTTTGTGAACACTACAGTTTGA
>DATCRE010000010.1:0-2708 GCA_036569145.1 Cyclobacteriaceae bacterium | reverse complement strand
TATACAAGTTTACCTCTATCAATAGACTGCTTGCTTGCTTTTTGTGCGAATGCTCCTGCGCATGCGAGCATCAATGCGATGAAGACTGCTGAAATTTTATTCATCTCTATTTAGCTTTATAAGTTATTTTATAAATAGTTCCCTTCACATCATCCGTAACAAAAAGCGAACCATCTGGTCCTTGTGCCAGGCCGCAAGGTCTGTGCTTGGCTTGTCCTGGCGATTGAATTTCTTCCATGCCTGCAAAGTTGTCGGCAAAGGTTTCCCATTCGCCACTCGGCTTACCATCTTTGAAAGGCACGAAGGCTACAAAATATCCTTTCTGTTTTTCAGGAGCACGATTCCATGAACCGTGAAAAGCTATGAATGCTCCGTTTTTGTAGCGCTCAGGAAACATGGAGCCTGTATAAAATAATAATCCATTAGGAGCCATGTGTCCGGGAAATGCAACGGTAGGATCGATGGCATCATCACCACCAGTCTTCTTGCCATCACCACCATATTCTGGTGCCAGAATTTTCTTTTTCTGAAGTTGATCATAATAGATATAAGGCCAGCCACAATTATCACCTTTACTCACGGCATACATAGTTTCTGCAGGCAGCTCAGCACTTTGCTTGGCATCATAGAATTCAGGATACAATTGAAACAACTGATCTCTGCCATGTTGCATAACAAATAATTTATTAAGCGATGTATTCCAGTCAAGACCAACAACATTTCGCAAGCCTGTGGCATAACGGGTTCCGTTCGCATAGGTTTGATTTAGTTGGCTTGCACTAAACTGCCAGATGCCCCCGGCAGAATCGAGAATAGGGCAGGGCGTCATTCCCTTTGATCCCTTGGTACGATCTCTTTCCTGACATGCATTGGAGTAAGCACCAATGTTTACATAGATATTACCATTGTTATCAAGCACAATAGATTTCGATTCGTGTTGTCTGCGATTGATCAAACCTGAAATGATTTTTTCAGGCTGATTCGTGTCGATTACTTCACCCTGATCATTCAGCTTGTAACGGTATACATCATTATCTGAAGAAGCATAGAGATAATTATCTTTAGCGTAGATTCCTGTACCAATAAAACTTCCGAATGACTTTTGGTTTTCAATTTTACCATCGTTGTTTTTATCCTGAAGCATGATGATGCCTTTGCCATCCTTTAGCTTAGATAACTTAATGTAGATGTTACCTTGTGGTGTAACCGTTATATGTCTTGCATTGCCTAAGTTCTCAGCAACTATCTGAGCCTTGAAACCAGCAGGAAGTTTTATAGCTTCATCGTTTTTGGGATATGGAGAATCAGAATATGTGAAACTTGCCAGACCAAAACCAAATAGTATAAGTGCAGCAGCTTTAAATGAAGTTTTCATAATCAATGCTTTTAAACTTGATTCAATAAGCAATAAATTAAGCTGCTAACAAATAGCAACTTGATGAATGGTCGCGTATTAATCTGAGCTAAACTGAAAGCAGATAATCTTCTATCCCTTTGATCTTGGCATCTAATACCTTCGTTACTTCGTCGAATGCAGCTTTTGATTTTAGCTCTGCCTGAACGCTGATATAGAATTTAATTTTCGGTTCAGTACCTGATGGGCGCACGGAAACTTTGCTTCCATCTTCCAGGATAAATTGAAGCACATCGGATGAAGGAAAGTCAAGTGATGATTGTTCTCCATTGACAAGATTTTTCTCCTTCAATATTTTATAATCAAGCAAACGTATCACTTTACTTCCAATGATAGATGCAGGTGGATTGTTTCTGAATTTTTCCATCAACGCTTTGATCTCTTGCTCTCCTTGCTGTCCCTTCTTCGTTAAGTTTAGAAGACCTTCTTTGAAGTAGCCAAACTCAACATACATATCGATGAGCCAGTCGTACATGGACTTGCCTTCTTCGGCAGCATTGGCAGCCATCGCAGCAAAGAATGCACAGGCAGAAACAGCATCTTTATCGCGAACAAAATCACCAACCATGTAGCCATAACTCTCTTCGCCAGCAGCAATGAAACGTTTCTTGCCTTCAAGCTTGCCCATTAACTCAGCAATGTATTTAAATCCTGTTAAGGTATTATAACATTCAATGCCAAGCTCATGCGCCATCTTGTCAACAAGATCAGTAGTAACAATTGTTTTGGCTACATAAGCATTCTTTTTCTCTTTCTGATTCTTCATCACAAATAACATGATGAGACTGAATGCCTGGTTGCCATTCAATAAAATAAACTCACCATCAGCTTTGCGCACGCCAAAACCTACTCGGTCCGTATCAGGATCAGTTGCCATTACCATGGTGGCACCAACAGCTTTACCTTTGTTGATCACCATTTCCATAGCAGATCGCTCTTCAGGATTGGGTGATTGCACCGTAGGGAAATTTCCATCAGGAACTTTCTGCTCATCAACAACCTGGATGTTGGTGAAACCAATTTGCTTTAAGCATTCTGGCACCATGGTTATACCTGCTCCATGAATGCTTGAGTAAACTAATGGTATATCTTTATGTTTAAAGATTACTTCTTTATTAGGAATTACCTTCTTCACTTCATTGTAATAAGCTTCTTCAACGTCAGAGCCTATGGTATGAATGTTGGCATCTACGCCTTTGAATTTCACCTGTTCAAATGATGTGATGGCATTTACTTCTTTGATAATATTTTTATCGTGAGGAGGAACTACTTGTGCGCCGTCACTCCAGTACGC
>DATCRE010000009.1:0-5691 GCA_036569145.1 Cyclobacteriaceae bacterium | reverse complement strand
TTCATGCAATTGGTAGATGGTATTGACATTCAGGCAGCAACATTAGGTGTGCCCCTGGGAAATGCCATCGGCCCAACAGAATTAGATATTGAAAGTGTTGAGATATTGCCGGGTGCGGCATCAGCTTTATATGGTATGAATGCCATTAATGGTATGTCAAGCTTACAGACCAAAAGCCCTTTCACACATCAGGGTTTAAGCGTCTATCAGAAAACAGGCATTAACCATGTTGATGGTAAAGATCATAGCCCGGCACCGTTAACAGAATCAGCTATTCGTTATGCAAAAGCATTTAATGACAAGTTTGCTGTTAAAGTAAATTTTGGATACATGAAGGGAACAGATTGGAGATCGAATACCCGTCTCGATCAGAATCCAAATAATTTGAAAAGTGCTAATCCAACTTTTGCTGCTCTTGATGGCACAAACAACGTTGCGTTTGATGGATGGAATAAATATGGTGATGATGCTTTAGCAGGAAGTAACGTAGTGTCTATAACAGGTCTTACTATCGATGGCAATGCCAAGCAAACATTGCGTGTTGCCCGCACTGGTTATTGGGAAACTGATCTTGTAAGTCCTTCTGTTCAGAATACTAAATTCGATGCCTCATTACAATATAGAATAACGCAGAACGCCCAGATATCTTATACCTATCGCATTGGTCAGATGGATGGCGTGTTTCAACGCGGAAATAAAGTAAGACTTGATGGTATGCGTGTACAGAATCATAACATTGAAATAAAAGGAAGCAATTACTTAGTGCGCAGTTATGTTTCGATCGAAAATACACGTAACTCTTATAACGTAAAACCTCTGGCTGATAACATGGATTTGTATAGCGGTGGTGCATCAGATACAAAAACAGCAACAAGCTGGGGAACCAAGTATAAGAATGCCTTGAATGACTATGCCTCTACACATGGCGGCGCATTAACATCGGACAACCTGGCTGCAGCAACACAGTATGCGCGTCAGCAAGCGGATGCTGGCCGCGCTGAGCCTGGCACCAAGTTGTTCGACTCTTTGAAAAATGTTATCACCAGCATTAACAATTGGGATATCAAATCCAGTGCTATTCCTAATGCGCCTGTAACAGGTGGTGCAGCGTTGCAGCAACGAAGCAGAATGTATAATACAGAAGCGCAATGGAATCTCTCAAAATATGTTGGTGTGTTTGACTTGCTGATTGGTGCCGATGCGCGTATTTATGAAATCATTCCTGACGGAAATAACTTTGTAGACTTCTCACGACCAATTGAAGAGCGTAATTTACCCGAGAGCAACGGAAGCTTTGGCAAAAATGTTTACTACAAAAAGTTTGGTGGCTTTGTACAAGCAACAAAAACATTGTTCCAGGAAAAGTTAAAATTGTCGGGCTCGCTTCGTGGTGACTACAACCCTGAATTCGATCCTAAATTCACACCTCGTGTTGCAGCCGTTTATACGTTCAACAATACACAGAATTTCAGAGTTACATATCAGCAAGGATATCGTTACCCTGCACTTTTCGAAGCATTGTCTTATGTTAACAATGGCCGTGTGAAACGCGTGGGAAGTTTGTCATACATCGATAAAGGACTTGGCTATCTTGAAAACAGTTATACACAAACTTCTGTTATCAACTTCAATGCTGCAGTAAGTGCTGCTGGAAATACAGATGCTGCTGCTCTTGCCAACCGAGATCTTCTTGTGGTAGCAAACTTACCAAAAGCTGCGCCTGAAGAAATTAAATCTTTTGAAGTGGGCTATAAAAGTGTTCTGTTCGAAAATAAAGTAGCCATTGATATTGATGCATATACTAACACGTACACTGGCTTTCTGGGGCAGGTGCAGGTTTATGTTCCTAAAGGTGAAACAGTAGGTTCTGATGCCGCTGTCCTTGCCATGCTTGACAGAAACCGTGATGCTACAGTGGCCAGTGGTGGAAATGCTGCAAGCCAGGGCCAGGATCGTTATCGCGTATATACAAACGCAAGAAACACATATCGTAATTATGGATCAGCATTGGGTGTGACTTACAATTTTTATAAAAAGTATACCATCGGTGGTAATGTGAGCTACAATCAAATGAAAGAGATCAAAACCAAAGACATTTTCGTAACGGGTTTCAATACACCAAAATTTGTTACTAACGTATCCTTCGGAAATCGTGAAGTAGTAAAGAACGTTGGGTTTAACGTTGTGTGGAGATGGCAAGACTCTTTCTTATGGGAAAGTCCACTAGTTACCGGTACAGTAAAAGCATATACTACTATTGATGCACAGGCTAACTATCGCATACCAAAAGCAAAGACAACAGTTAAAATCGGAGGCTCCAATATTTTTAATCACCGCTTTATTCAATATGCCGGTGGTCCTACCATTGGAGGACTATATTATGTAGCAATAACGGTTGATGGTTTACTAACCAAATAAGAGATCCTATTTTTTGAATAGGGAAGAGGTGGCTTACTGATGGTTTGGCAGTAAGCCCCTTTTATTTATATCATTATCATTGTTTATGAATAAGCATTTAATCTTCCTGGTTTTGATCTTGAGTCTGAGTATTGAATCCAAGGCTCAGCAAAAGAATATTGAAACTCAGGAGCAAACATGGTTCGGTTATTTTAATCAGACCCGTTTTACAAAACGCTCTGGTCTTTGGCTCGATCTTCATCTCCGACTTACCAATGACTTTGTAACACAGAAGAATCAGAGTATCATAAGAACTGGTTATACCTATTACATTTCTGACCAGGTTCGGGCAACGGCAGGGTATGCTTATGTTACCCAATATGGTCTCACGGCTGGTGCGCCAGATGTACCTGAGCACCGTGTATGGCAACAGATTCAGTGGTTTGAAAAAAAGCCCGGCCTGAATTTGATGCAGTGGCTAAGGGTGGAGGAACGATACAGGAGAAAGACTTCGGGAGGCGAACTCATCAACAGTTATAATTTTAACTGGCGATTCAGGTATAACATTGCGTTGACAATTCCATTAAAAGGAAAGATGGTTGAACCTAAAACGCCGTTCTTGTTTTTCAATGATGAGATTCTTATCAATGCGGGCAAGAACATTGTCAATAACTATTTTGATCAAAACAGGTTATCAGGTGGTTTCGGTTATCAGCTCACAGCACATCTCAATGCCCAATTAGGATACATGTATGTCTTTCAACAAAAGCCTAGCGGGCATGACTACTTGAACATAAATGCTATTCGATTGTTTGTTTTTCATAACATGGATTTTAGAAAGACTAAAGAGTAAACCAAAGCTGCATCATGCACTTAATCAAAAGCCATTTACGATCTTGGATTTACGAAGCACAATTGTCCTTGTTTAATGGCTAGCAACCAAGCCTGAAGGGCTGATATGATTATAGAAATACATGGATTATAATGAATTTGAACTCCGAAGGAGTGACATAATTTCACCCTTTCAGAGTTCCATGAAAGACACTATAACAATTCTATAATCATGTCATCCCTTCAGGATTATAAACTTGACAAAGTAAATCTATTAACTAATGACCAGGTATAAAGACCTTAATTCTTAATCAACTCACCTAACCTTTTGCTCAATACTTTTTCAGTACTGGTAAATTCTTTTATCTTGCGGGCCGTTTTAAATCGGTTATTATTTTTTCATGGCATTATTTGAGAAGCACCTGTTCGTTAAGAAGTCGACGATACCAAATGCAGGCAAAGGATTATTCACCAAGAAGTTTATTCCTAAAGGCGTTCACATAGTTGAATATAAAGGTAAGATCTCTACCTGGAAAGAAGTGAAACATGAAGATGGCAAGAACGGCTATATCTTTTATGTGAACCGTAATCACGTTATAAATGGACTTCCAAACAAGAAGGCATTGGCACGTTATGCTAATGATGCCCGCGGACTTACACGCATAAAAGGTGTAACAAACAACTGCGAGTATGCTGTGGAAGGCGTAAAAGCTTACATCGAATCGAAGAGAGATATACCTGCAGGCTCAGAGATTTTTGTTGACTACGGCACTGACTACTGGAAAGTAATTCGCGAAAATATCAAGCTTTGGGCTAAAGAAGCCAAAGAGGAGGCAAAGGCAAAAGCTCTGGCAGCAAAGAATGCGGGCTCAAAGAAGAAGGTTAGGGTTAAGAAAACCAAGACCAAAATTCATAAGACAGCTAAGCGCATGGAGCACCATCACTAGGTTGGTGTTCTCCTGTCTAATTCTTCTTCAGATTTTTCAATAACGTTTCAGGTATGGAGCATACCTTTCGTTTGTCGTAATCAAAACATACTATTCCTGTTTTACCCCGGGCTACCTCCTTGCCAGTGCCTTTGTTGACCAGCAGGTAGATCATGTCAAAGCCAAATCTGGTAAAATCAGTGGCTGCTATTTTTATGATGAGCGTGTCGCCCAGAAAAGATTCGGCTTTGTATAAGACAACGGCATCGGCTATAATCTGTCCAATGCTTCCTTCAAAACTGATTTCATTTTTAAAACCCAATGAGCGATAGAAAATTACACGGGCTTCCTGCATGAGCAGAAGAATGCGATCATTACCCACATGTCCCCCATAGTTAAGGTCGCTTACCCGAACAGGAAGCTCAGTTTCAAATAAAAATGTATCCGGAATGTTGAGCTGAAGTCTGGCCATAAATTACTTTTCTTTCTGCTTCAAGTTTCAGTTTTTTTAATCAACCTCAAAACAGGTTCAGCTTAAATTTTATAGTTGATGCCAGGCAACAGATTGTGAACGAACTATTACGATGGACATGGCTTTCATGATTTTATAAAACCTTGTAGCTTGCACGCAAAGTTATAACTATGCAATCACGTTGGTTTTGGAGTAATTGGGTAAGGGACTATAAATGGATGTGGTTTGGAGTGACAGGAGTCTTTGCTTTCTCATTCATCTTTTTGTGGTTCTGTTATTTTCAGGGCGCTGATGGTGTTATTCACTGGGAGAAGATTCAGGAACAAAAGGTGCTTGAGTCTACCATTCATACCTTTAACGTTGGGCCGTTCGAATTATCTGTGCCAGCAGAAAACTATGTTATTGTTGAATACTTTAATGGCAGTGCTCTATCTATCAATGAATGGTCATCACTCATTTTCGTTGCTGTGTTGGTGTTCGGTAGCATTATTCTCCTTACCGTAATCACAACCCTTGATCGCTTCTGGTACTTTGCAGGAATGGGATTGTTCATTTTGTTTGTTGTGAGTCTTCGGTTAGAAGTGGTTGCCATTTTCGCACAGCGAAACCAGATGCCTGCCATGGGTATCATGAGTGTTTTTGTTTTTCTTAGTTATTACTTTAATGCTATACGTCCCACTGTTTCATTTTATAACAGGTTTCTTCTGTTTGCCCTAATCACTATTGCTACCGGTGTGATTATATATTTTTCTTCAGGCGTGCGTTACCCTATGCTTCATCTCTCGGTAACGGGGTACACAGCAGCCATGGTGCTTAGTGTGATTTTCATTCTTATGGTTGCACATGAAATACCAGCTGCTTTTGTTTATATCTCAAGCCAGGGAAATTCAAAGAGCTTGCGTCACTTTTCTATTATCAGTGCTATCTACATTGTCAATGTCATTATTACCTGTCTTCATGAGATAGGTACTATCCACTGGAATTTTGTTTATCTCAATATTTATCTCCTGTTATCAGTTTCGGCGGTGCTGGGGCTTTGGGGTTTTAAATTACGTGAATCGATTT
>DATCRE010000008.1:0-6087 GCA_036569145.1 Cyclobacteriaceae bacterium | reverse complement strand
CTTTAAGTGCAAACCACAATTTTGGTATTGTATCAATAGTACCTAAAAATGCTTACGATGGAAAATATCATGCCGTTGGGGCACTCGTAGGTCACCCAACACTTAGCGGACCAATTGATTATTCAGGCTTCACTATGACTTCTGTTAGTCAATATGCTGTTACGTTTAATTCGGTTTTTGGTACGAATGGCAAATTTGGTGTAGAAGTAAAAGCGACTGTTGATCCCAATACAAATTTGGTAACATTGGTTGCGACAGCAAACTCTTCAGCTCCTCTTGCATTTGCGGATGCAGATAATCATTACGATCCAGCCACAAAAACTTTTAAATTGCATTTTGGCTGGGGTACTCGAGATGAGACACTTACCCTTACTTACACTGGGCCAAGGTAATTTTAATGCCCTACTAAGTATTTTTATAACATCTTCAAAAAGCCATCGAGGGATCGATGGTTTTTTTATTACCCAAATATTTTTTGACTTAATCTATAAAAGTTAAAGAATGCTATTAAACAATACTGCCATTTAAGTCACCTTTATCTACAGTTCTTACACCAGTAGGTATTGCTCATTAGCAATATGCCGGCCCTGTATCGTGGGCCATATCTCAGCCATTCATGTAATAATGGGCTCCCTCGATGGATGATTAAAGATGGAATTTCAACTGTTTGCTAAAAAAATCCTGGAGCGAATCCTGGGGTAATGAGATATTCCCTGAAATCACCCAATGTCCAGAGAACAAACGAAAGAAACCCGTAAAATATACCGAATAATGAATGTTAAAAACCCCTATTGGATACTCAAAACACACATTAATAACCCATAATTGGTTACTTTGCACTTAATTGTATACCTAAATTTGCGTTAGTTTCATTTTGTAGATTAATATTTTGTTATAAGTTTGAAACTCAGAATAAAACTTTATTAACCTAAACATTAATCTATGAAGAGAATTCTACTGTTGTGCTTAACAGCGGTGCTCATGTTTGCTACTTCAGGCGAACTGTGGGCGCAGGATCGGACAGTAACAGGCCGGGTTACATCTGCTGAAGATGGATCGGCGTTACCGGGAGTAAACATAGTGCTTAAAGGTACTTTGGTTGGTACCGTTACAGACTCAGATGGCAAGTACTCACTTTCAGTGCCATCAACAGCAAACATCCTTGTTTTTAGCTTTATTGGATTGAAAGGTGCTGAAGTTGAAATTGGCGCCAGAGCTGTGGTAGATGTTCAACTACAAAGTGACGTTCATCAATTACAAGAAGTAATTATTACGGGTGCTGGTGGTCTGCAAGCCAGATCAAGAGAGTTAGGCTCTTCTAACGCTATTGTTACATCAGAAACCCTTACAGCTGGGAAGGCAGTTAACGTAGCTGCCGGTTTACAAGGAAAAGTTGCTGGTCTTCAAATTAACGGTACAAGTAGTGGTGTTAACCCTGAATATAGATTAATTCTTCGTGGCCAGCGTTCCATTACGGGAAACAACCAAGCTCTAATTGTGTTGGATAATGTAATTGTTCCTAACTCAGTATTGAGTAACATGAACATGAATGATGTCGAATCGATAGTAGTTCTTCAGGGAGCTGGTGCAGCTGCTTTGTATGGTTCACAGGCCTCAAATGGTGCATTAATTGTTACTACTAAAAAGGGCAAATCAGGCAAAACAGATATTAATTTTTCACATAACATTCAATTACAACAAGTTGCCTTTTTACCTAAAATCCAAACCAAGTTTGGTTCAGGTGGTTCTGCCTATGGAACAAATCCAGACACTAGTCCATACTTCAACTATTTAGAAAACCAATCCTATGGTCCGGCTTTTGATGGCACGTTAAGACCACTTGGCCCTAAATTGGAAGATGGTACTCAGCTTTACACGCCATATTCATACAAGCCTGGCCATGCCGATTTCTGGAATACAGGTGTTACCAATCAGACGGATTTCTCCATGTCATCAGGTGATGATAAGTCTACTTTCTATTTATCGGGTCAATATGTAACCGTAACAGGTACTACACCTGGTGATAAGTTTACGCGAGGTAACGTTCGTATTAATGGAACAAGAAAGTTAGGTAATAAAGTTAACGTGTCTTACAACACGTCATATGCACCCAATAATTATAACATATCCTCAGCAACGCCTTCCATTTATACAAACTTGCTGAATATGCCATCTAACGTTGATATAACTGCATTTAAAGATTGGAGGAATAATAAGTTTGCCACACCTAATGGTTTTTATAATCCATGGTATCTTAATCCGTATTTCTCAGCCGCCAACTTCAGAGAACATGATAAAAATACTTATCTGACTGGTAATTTGGAATTGAAATTCACGCCGATAAAAGGACTTGACCTGATTGCCCGCCAGGGTTTAACGACAAGATTATATACTCAAAAAGCTTTTAATGAGTCATATAAGTATACCACGTATGCTAAAAATACAGATCAAAGCTCTAAGACGGATATTCCTGGAAATGATGCTGAATGGAGTAATACATCCTCTCTTTTGATTACAGATTTCATTGCTCAGTATGATAAAAATTTCGATAACCACATTAATGTTAATGTGGTTGGAGGTACTCAGTTAAGAGAAAACAATACAAGAATTTTCGGAGCAGGGGTTAGTGGTTTGGTTGTAAACGGGCTTTATAACTTAAATAATGGTACGGGCAATCCAACCTATGGCGAAGGAACTTTAAAGAGCCGCCTAATGGGTGTTTATGGAAAAGTTACGGTAGGCTTTAAAGATTATTTATTTTTAACGGGTACAGCTCGTAATGACTGGGATTCAAGACTTGCGAAAGAAAATCGTTCATTCTTCTATCCATCAGTTGACGCTTCATTCATTGTAAGTGATGCAATTCCTTCCCTTAAGACTGATAATCTGATCAGTTATTTAAAAATTAGAGGTGGTGCTTCCAAGACTGGCCAAGTAAACCTTGGTGGATTATTAGGTGTCCCTGGGTCATTCTCTGATGATGGAGCTTACTATTTAAAATCTACATTTAGCAGTCAGCTCAACGGATTCCCTTATGGAAGTCTTGCGGGTTATTCTTTGGATAATAGTATTGTTAACAAGAGTATCAAACCTGAAATAACACATCAATTTGAGTTTGGTGCTGATTTGAATCTATGGAATGACAGAATAACATCTTCCGTTACTTATTATCAAAGCCGTACAGATAACCAGACGATTTCTACATCTATATCAAACTCTACAGGTTTCAGTAAATACCTGACCAACGTTGGTGAAACCGAAGGAAAAGGTCTTGAAGTTCAATTGCATATAACACCAGTTAAAATTGGCGACTTGAGTATCACTGTTGGAGGAAATTACACATACACTTCTAATACAGTTAAAACAATCTCTGCACTTCTTAGTCAGCTGAACTTACAGTCTTCCGGTAATGCGTTTTCTGTAGCGATGGCAGGTCAATCTTTTCCTGTAATAATGGGGCTAGACTATCAACGAGATCCTAAGGGGCGTGTAATTGTTGATGGAACTACTGGTTTACCTTCTGCGACCACTTCAAACGTAATACTCGGTAATGCCACACCTAAAACGAGAATAGGTGCAGATGCTCTTGTAACATATAAAGGTTTACGTTTCTCAATTTTGTTTGAGTACAGAGGAGGTTATAAGGTGTTCAACGGAATTGGTCCTGAAATGGATTGGTCTGGAACAGGATACAGAACTGCACAATATGATCGTAAGAGCTTTATCTTCCCGAATTCAGTTATTAAAACGGGAGAAAACACTTACGTTGAAAATACAAGTGTTGCCATTGCTAATGGTAATGGTAACAATGGTTTCTGGTCTGATGGTATAAACAGAAATACAACATCTAACTATGTAACATCTGGTAATTTCGTTAAGCTGAGGGAGATTGCATTAAGCTATGATTTGCCTTCTTCCTTAATTACTAAGTTTGGAGGTAATGTTATTAAAGGCATAACAGTTAGTGCACAGGGCCGCAACCTTTTCTTATGGATGGCTAAGGATAACTACTATACAGATCCTGAATACAGCACTGCGGGACCAAATGGTAACGGATCTGGTCTTAATGATATCGGCATGACTCCTCCTACAAGGAGCTATGGAGCAACGTTATCTATCAAGCTCTAAGAAAACGAAATAAATGTTTCTTTACAGAACACTAAAAATTTACAAAATGAAAAGAGTGTCAATAATAATGATCTTACTGGTCGCGGCAGTGATGTATTCCTGCAATGACTATCTGGATATAAATGAAAATGTAAATAAGCCGACGTCTGTTGACCCTGCACTCGTGTTTCCGCAGGCGCTGACTTCTACAGCAGATAACCTGGACAATTTCAACACGTATGGAATGCAGATTGGTGGTTATGCAGCTAACGCAGGTGGTTATGGTGGATTTAATGAGACTGTTTCTTATGCCTATACGCCAAACAATTATTCTAACTTATGGTTGGAGTATGATAACCTGGAAGATTACCAATATATAATTGACCAGACAAAAAATGATTCAACTAATCTCTATTTGTATGCTGCGGCTAAAATTATGAAGTGTTATGGATTTCAATTATTAGTAGATGCCTACAATAATGTTCCATATTCACAGGCACTTTCAGGTGAAAAATATCTTACACCTGTTTATGATGATGCCGCAAAAATTTATGATAGTCTTGCTCTTAGTCTGGATGATGCTATTGCTGCAATTAAGAAGGGGCAGAGCTTTGATATTAAGCCTACCAGTATAACGACGCCTGATATTTTATTTAAAGGTGATATGTCAAAGTGGATTAAACTTGCTAATACAATTAAGTTAAGATTATTTGTTCGCGCTAGCAGTAAAATCACATTTACCAATCCTACAATAAGCACTGACGGATTTTTGACGGAAGATGCGTTAATCAATCCTGGCTATACTAAAGATAACAATCGTCAAAATCCCAAGTGGGACACATGGGCATTTGGTTATACTGGAAGTGCAGGTAATAAGGCATGGATTCCTTCAACCTTTATCATGACATATTATGATACAACTAAAATTGCTGATCCTTTCAGAGGATCTGCCATGTATTATCAATTTGCAACAAAAGAAGGAACAGGAACGAACCAGTTAGGTTACGAAGCTACAGGTATTCCGAAAAGCCCTGATGGAAGTTTTTGGTATCCTACAGGTGTAACACGCAAGAATTTTACAGATACTACGGGTGTGTTAAAAGGTCCAAATGCGGGATATCCGATGTTCCTTGCTGCAGAGAGTTATTTCCTGCAATCTGAGGCGGCGTTGAGAACAATGATATCCGGAGATGCTGAAACATTATTCAATGCGGGTATCAAATCATCTATCAGCTATATCTATCAGTTAGCTGATGGTACTATTGAGAAGGGTGCGTTTGCGTCGTCGGACAAACGAATTGCCTATATGGATTCAATATATCACTTGATAAATTCGACTAATTACCTAGTCAATTTTGATCAGGCAGGGTCATCAGAAGAACAGCTGGAGGCAATCATCACGCAAAAATACCTTGCATTAAATATGATTAACAGTCACGAAGGCTGGAATGAATATCGTAGAACGGGATATCCTAAAGTTTCAGGAAGTACTGCTGAGGGAACATTCGCTTCAAAAGTGTCATTGAGTACACGTGCAGATAAGTTACCATCCCGTATTCTTTATCCAACTTCTGAGGTACAATATAATAGTGCCAATGTACCGAGTGCTACAACCAACTCGTTCACGTCGCTTATTTTCTGGGCCAAATAAATTTAAAAGACTATGAGATTTGATATAATTATAAAGTTATTGTGCCTTTTGTTAGTGGCAAATGTAATGACCTCGTGTTTAGATGGAGATGATATGAATACTCCTCCGGGTGCTTCGAAACCATTTCTTGAAATGACAAATAATCCGAGTGGTGGAGGTAATGTTAATTCAGGGCTTTTCTATTTCAGTGGCCAGACACTTACTTATCCAGGTACTGATACAGTTGGTATTTCTACTTTTGCAGTAGCACTACAGGGTGTGGTCAGTTACAGTAAGGACATAAATATTACGTTAACAACACCAGAAGCAGCTTTGGATGATTATTATGC
>DATCRE010000007.1:0-3403 GCA_036569145.1 Cyclobacteriaceae bacterium | reverse complement strand
CACGTTTACAAAATACAAGGAGTTGGCGAAGGCCGATAAGAAAGCTTCGGCTTTGGCAGACCAGGCTATTGAAACGTGTAACAACGCTGTGGCCTTTATGTCGGTGCCCCGCAATATTAAGGTTACCAACTTTGGTACGATCATTAATTCAAAGTATACAGAGTATAATCCCATTGTTTCAGCCGATGAAAGTGTGATGGCGTTTACGGCTCTTCGTCCCAATACAGGCAAGACCCGCACGGGTGATAAATTCATCGAAGAAATCTATATCTCGTATAACAGTTCAGGCAACTGGAGCGAACCTAAGGTTGTGCCAGTAGCATCCGATTATAATGTAGGAACTGCAGGGATGTCGGCCGATGGACAAAAGATGCTCATCTTTATGGGAGGCGTAACAGACCCGGGTAGTTTGTTTGTTATTAATAAAACAGGCGACACCTGGTCAAAGCCAAGTTTGATCAATCCAACAATCAACACTCCAAAATATCTTGAGTCGACGGCCAGCATTACGCCCGATGGAAAAACAATCTACTTTGCTAGCGACAGACAAGGTAGCCTGGGTGGACTAGATATTTTCAAAACGGAGATGCAGGCTAATGGAACATGGAGCCAACCTGTGAACCTGGGGCCTGAAGTGAATTCAAAAGCAAATGAAGATGCACCCTTTATACATCCTGATCAGAAGACATTGTTCTTTACATCAGATGGTCACAACTCGATGGGTGGACGCGATGTTTTTGTAACGAAGCTTGTCAATGGCAAATGGACTAAAGCCGAAAACATGGGCTACCCGGTAAATACTACAGCTAACGACAACTACTTTACACTAATTGCTGATGGTACCCGCGGTTATTTTTCATCAGATAGAAAAGGTGGTTATGGCGATCAGGATATTTACTTCCTGGATATGCCAGCAGAATCATCGAACATACCGTTGACGATGATCAAAGGCAAAATTCTGAATGCTGAAACAGGCAAGCCAATGCCTACCAAGATTTATCTTATCGACAATACGACCAACCAGAAGCTGGACTTTGTTTACAATCCTGATCCGAAGACGGGTAACTACCTTGTCATTCTGCCGCCATCGAAGAATTATGATATGATCATTGAGTCTGAAGGATTCTTGCCTTACACCTTAAATATTAACATACCTAACCAGGAATATTTTTATGAACTGTACCAGATGATCAATCTGAAAACGATTAAACAGTTTGATGTTGTTGTAGGGCAGGAGGTTCAGGTTAAGAATGCATTCTACGATACTGACCAGGAAGTGAAAGCTGACTTGCGAAAGACACACGAAGCACAACTGGTTCAAACCGGAAATGTTGATGTTTATGATATGATGATTGACCTGATAGGTTCATCAGACAAAGAAGGTATCAATTACATTGTTGATCTGATCAATATGAAGAACCCGGTAGATGTGGTGAACTTCAATGAGAATGAAAACTCCAAAATTGAAGTAGCTACCCGCACCTATTATTACGATGAAAGTGATGAGAGTAAATTTGAACAGAAAAGTGTTGATGGTAAAACGATCTTCTCACTGCCAACCATGAAAGTAACGGAGGAAGCGCAGAAGCAGAAAGATCAGCCTGTGAAGAAATCAGCTAACTACGACAAGTCTTTATTAGCGAAGTCATCTAAAATATATTTCGATGCCGGCAAGAGCGAGATGAAGGCGCAGTATAATGCTGAGCTTGATGCTATTCTGGCAGCATTAGAAAAATATCCTGATCTGGGCATTGAGATTTCAGGCTTTGCATCGAAAGAAGGTTCTGAAGAACTTAACCGCGAGCTTTCCAATAAGCGTGCTATTGCCGTGTTAGATTACCTGAACCATCGTGGTATTGTTCGTCGCAGAATCGTAGCAAAAGGTTATGGTGCTACAACAGACCAATCAGCCAGCAAAGAAGAGGGTAGAAGAGTAGAGGTGCGCGTTGTTGACTTAAACCTTCTTCAAAAAGAGTTAGAGAAGAAATAAGAAATACATTAACCTAAACTTAAGACCGTCTCCGTCCACTCATGGAGGCGGTCTTTTTTATTTTTAAGTTATAGCACGGAGAACACAGAGAAGACATGGAGTTGCACAGAGGATCAATGTATGCAACAACTTAATGACATTAATTTCAGTCCGCTTTATAAAACTCTCTTTTATTTTAAGAGTTAACTTGTCTCCAAAAAGTAAATCTTTGTGTAACTCCGTGTCTTCTCTGTGCTCTCCGTGTAATAATATTTCTAGTATTTCACGGCATAAGCAACGAACTATCCCCGTAACTTAAAAACCTGTAATCATTCTCAAGCGCTGCATTGTATACCTGCTTCCATGCATCACCAATAAAGGCAGCTACCAGCAGTATAAGTGTTGACGATGGCTGATGGAAATTTGTAACAAGCGCCTGGCACATTTTAAACTTATAACCTGGATGGATAAAGATAGAGCTATGTCCCGTAATGCTGTCACATTCATGAGTATTCATATAGTGCAGCACAGCCTGAAGCGATTCTTCTTTCGTTGGCAGATTGTTATGCTGCTGATAAGCATAATGCTGATCGATAATTAAATCACTCTCACTATTATTCAAAAGCTTTACACCAAACCAGTATAAACTCTCCAGCGTGCGCATAGATGTTGTGCCTACAGGCACTATGAATTTACCAGGTTGCAGCAGGTTAATAACATTCTCACGCGTGATGACAATCTGCTCACTGTGCATAGTATGCTCTAATGCATCAGCAACTTTTACAGGCTGAAAAGTACCCGCGCTGACATGAAGCGTTACAAAATCGTGCGTGATACCTTTAGCGTGCAGTGATTCAAAAACAGTATCTGTAAAATGTAGTCCTGCCGTTGGGGCTGCAACGGCTCCTTCGTGCGTGGAGTAGATTGTTTGATACCGGTCCTTGTCAGACTCTTCCGCGGAGCGTTTCAAATAAGGAGGCAGTGGAGTTTCGCCAGAGTATTGAAGTATCTCTGCAAATGAAAGCGAACCTGTCCATTTGAATTCAACAAGGCATTCATCTTTGTTTAATAAGCATGCTTCCAGTGTTATGCCGGGGGCCAGTGTTCTTTTTAAGATCGTGTCGGGCGACCACCGTTTTAAATTACCAATGGTGCATTTCCATGTACACGATGAATGCGCCTGCATAGCTTCTACTAACAGTATAGAAGGTTTGATGGGATTAAGCAGAAACAATTCAATCGTCGCCCCAGTATCTTTTTGAAAATGAAGACGTGCCGGTATTACTTTGGTGTTATTGAAATAAAGTAATGTGTTGGGTGGAAGAAGATCTGTCAGATCTGTGAACCTGCGGTGGCTGATGCTGCCTTCCTGGTAAACCAGTAATTTAGAATGATCGCGTTTAGCCAGGGGAAATAGTGCTATCCTGTTGGCTG
>DATCRE010000006.1:0-3010 GCA_036569145.1 Cyclobacteriaceae bacterium | reverse complement strand
CGCTCATATCCGGTTGTGATTGATAGTTCATCACGTCCTGTCATGATGCTAAGTACTTTTGTTTTGTAGCTTGAGTAGTTGAAAGTTACATCCCATTTGAAATTATCGCTTTCAACAACATTTGCATTAAGCACTACTTCGATCCCTTTGTTCTGAACTGTACCTCCATTCACTACCTGCGTTGCATACCCTGAGGATTCAGGTACATTTATAGTGAAGATCTGATTATTGGTTTTGGTTTCATACAAAGTAACATCTAATCCAATTTTGTTTTTGAATAACCTTGATTCTAAACCCAACTCATTTGATGTCGAAATTTCAGGCTTAAGATTCTGGTTATTGAGTACTGTTGATGATTGTACAACACCACCATCAATTCCGTAGTAAAGAAGCTGTTGACTTAATCTATAAGGGTCAGTGTCATTACCTACAGAAGCATTTGAACCTCTTACTTTCAAATAGTTCAGTATTCTTGACTCAATGTTAAACATATCAGTCAATATCCCAGAGAGACCTACAGAATGATAGTTGTATGATCTATTGTTCGCAGGCAGAGTTGATGACCAGTCATTACGATCAGTAACATCAAGGAACACGACATCTTTATAACCTACCTGAGCAAACCCATAAAGTGAGTTGATCCGCTTGTCATAAAAATCGGAAGTTGGAGAATAAGAAGTGATGTTGCTTATTGCAAAAAAGTTTCTTTTACTAAGTGGACCACCCACATTTAATGTAGACCTTGTTTGCATTAGAGAGTTACCGCCAGCACTTACATTGACAGAAATATCATTAAACTTCTTATTGTAAGCCAAAAGGAAGTCTGAGTTCAACTCACGGGTAGTTCCTCTTGATTGTGAGAAGCTTCCAACATCATTAGCAATTACTGAAACAGAAGCATACTTGGAAATATCAGTCGAAATTGCTGACTGATCAAGTCCAGAACGTACCTGTAAGCTGAGTGCGTCAGTAAAGTTGTACTTCAATGATGCTAACCCGATGAACCTGCTTTGCTCGTCTGTTCTCAGATTTCTATGTGCCAGCCAGGCTGGATTTTCCATTACTCCGTGTATGGAGTTTGGATCAGGCCAGTTATATTGAATCTGCCCGGCAGCATCTATGTATTGATACTGCTTGTATTGACTGTATGGCATACTTCTAGGCATTGTGTAAACACCTTCACCTATTGACCCCTCACCTGTATTCAAAGCATTTTGGATTTTCTGATAGATGTAGTTAGTCTTTACATCCAGTTTCAGCTTACTGCTAAGATCACTGGTAATACGCAGATTCAGGTTATGCCTGTTCAGATCGTTTCCGGGCACTATACCATTGGAAGTAGTATTGGTATAAGAAAAGTATCCCTGGATACCCTGATTTCCCATGGATGCAGAAACAGTTTTTGCCCAGTTATATCCGGTTCTAAAGAACTTCATACCATTATCTGGTTGTGGCTTAAATTTATATGTTGCTGGTCCTGCGTAATCAGGATTAAATGAAAGTTGCCATGCCGCTACATCCTGACCAGTCATCTCAGGCCCCCAGCTACTTCGTGATGAAGGAGAATACGCTCCGCTATTACCCTGCCCGTATTTGTTTTGAAGATTCAACAGGTTATATGCATTGGAGAACATCAGATTTGATGAAACTGATATGTTAGTCTTCTGTCCTGCTGAGCCTTTTTTAGTTGTGATAATGATAACGCCATTGCTTGCACGTGTTCCATATAACGCTGCTGCTGATGGACCTTTCAATACTGAAATTGAAGCAATATCATCTGGGTTGATACTTGAGATTCCATTAAAGCTGGTAGTTCCCCCGATGTCCGTTGATGGTGTTCCAGTTGGACTTATATAGTTGTCCATCGGCACTCCATCGATTATGAAAAGCGGCTGGTTGTTTCCTGTCAAGGAACGATTACCTCTCAGTGTAATTCTTGATGAGCTACCAACACCGTTTCCAGTTGTTGAGAAACTTAACCCTGCTACCTTTCCTGAAAGGGAGTTAGCCACGTTCAACGAGCGCGCTTCTGAAAGTTCATCCGTTGAGATCTTCTGTGCAGAATAGGTTAGCGTTTTCTTATCTCTCTCTATACCCAAAGCAGTTACCACAACTTCAGACAATTCAGAAATATCAGAGGCGAGAGATACTTCAAGTGAAGTTTGATCTGCAACGGTAATCTCCTGACGTGCATAACCGATAAATGAAAACACCAATACATCGCCCTTGGAAGCTTTGATGCTATACTTACCATCGCCATCGCTGGTCGTACCAATGGTTGTCCCCTTAATCTGGATGGAAACTCCTGGTAATGCTGTGCCAGTCTCTTTCTCAAGCACAGTTCCTGAAATGGTTGTGCTCTGCGCACTGGCAGTGTAAGCTGCCAGCATACCTAAACCTAAAAGGAATTGAAACAAACTCCTTTTCATAAACTTGAAGAGGCCGCATGCAAAGGCAACGTCATTTGTGCCCTCCATGCGTTTCTTCCATTTTTCGTAGTTGTTCTTCATAAGGAAAATTAAAGTGGTAAAATTCTAAAACCTTGAGTTCTATTGTTGCACTTCGTCATCGTGATCATGTTCGTGCGTACATGATCTGATTGGTGGTTTGCTTGTAGGCTCTCTATCATATATTGAATTTGGTTTAGTAATTCTCCTCTGCTAAAGTTTTGACAAAGCCTTTGTCATGAAAGCATATAAGCATGATGTGGCTGATGGCATCTTAAGGGTAACCAAACCATACGACCTTAAGATGCTGTTACTCAGACCACATCATGCGTGATGCAATTCTTAATTAAAACTTCAGGAGCTAAACGGAGAGTATATTGAAATCTAACCCTCAACCAGAAAAAAAATTGGAAATAATACGATCGAACAGTAGAATCTTTTAAATCCTACTTTAAAAAGGCTTAAAATCGTATAGGATCGTGATAATATTCTATCATTTATTTGACATCCCAGAATATGGTTGCGTCTCTAAAATCCCGGGAAGCGACTGTTGCATAATTTGC
>DATCRE010000005.1:0-16486 GCA_036569145.1 Cyclobacteriaceae bacterium | reverse complement strand
GCTATACAAAAGCCTACCTTTATCTTGTCCTTCATCTGCTAAAAATCAACATGCGTTTTGTATGATATAAGATATCTTTGATAAAAAGATATTCGAAAGGACTTCGCACTAAAACCCGCGCTGCAAATTTATACCCTATAAAAAATCGATTTTCATTAAAACTTTGAATGGAAGCATCTTTCAGGAAAACAACACTATTCTCAATGCGAAGAGGTAATTCTTGTGTAATTTTTCTTATTCGCTCAAATGATTCAGCAATTGGATGAATATCAAAATCTGCCACCTCTTTCTGTAAAAATGCATCTGCCAGTTTCTTCTTCACGCGATACCAGTAATGGTAGCTTACATCATCGCATCTATGTAAAGTTGTGTGTCGTTGCAATGCAATAGAAAATGCATATTGTTCACAAGCATGATTTTTTGTGAAGGGATAGCTCTGCTCCGTGATAGCATATACTTCAGGTATATATTTTTTGTGTGAAGTATGCAGCATCATTACGCCAGCGTTCCACGAATATCCACTTGTATCAATTTTCAACGCCGAACCATCAGGCATCTTAAATTGATTTTCGGAAATAAGATTTATAAATGCGCGAAAGGGTACTCCAGCAGGCAACATCCAATCACGCATGGACTCAAATGAATATTCAGGCAGATGCATAAACGAAATATCCGGGCGTAAACGACTCATCTTTTCAGAAGGATCCTTAAGGAAAAAAGTGTCAGAATCTGCATACAATAAATTCTGGTCAGCGTGCTCAAAAGCTTCATCGATCAATGCAATCTTCATGCGATGCAAAAAATCGATGTCACCTCTCATTGCCTTTATCTTATCAGGCGTGAGCACGAAGTAACGAATAGGAAAATCATTTAGGTATTTCTGGAAGTAATCCGGATTATCGGTAAATAAATAACATGCACTGCTTTTATCTTCACAATGCGCATAAAAACTTGCAATACAAAAGATAGCCCTTTTATATTCCTGTTCATTCCCGAATGATTGTGTTACTAAGATCAAATTATTACTTGTTAGCTATGACAAAGGTAGATTCACCTACGAGAGGAGCAACTTCAAAATTGAAACCATATTTTTCGAGTGTCTTACAAATATTTGCAGTAGAAATAAATTCTTCATGTACTTCCAATGCTATATGCGAGGTATGGGGTAAATACTCCTTCAATTGCCCTTCATCTTCAAACAATGTTTTTTCCGCCCCTTCAATATCCATTTTTAGAAAATCGATCTGTCTGACATTGAAATCATTCATCAAGTTTAAAACGGTTGTCGTTTCTGTTGTTGAAATCACTTCATCTGCAACTACTTTATCCATCACGTGAAATGCATCACTTGACCAATCGCGTTGCATCAAATTGAGATGGGTAACGGTATTCCACACAGCTTTATTAACGCATTTAATTTTAGCTGACAATCCATTAAGTTGAACGTTCTTTAATAAAATCTCATAATTTGAAGTTTCAGGTTCAATACATATTATCTGCGCATTAGGAAAATAAACATTCAGAAATAGCGCTGCACAACCAATATTGGCTCCGGCATCAAGTATGAAACGAATATTCTCTCTTTCGCTCATCTTTTTCGCGTGAGAAAGATATCCTTCCTCAAGAAACATTTCTGAAAAAACAATCATGTCTCTGTTATATTTTCTCACGAGTATTTTTCGTCTCTGCCCATTTTCTTCCAGGTCGATCAACAGAATATCTGTAGTATATTTTAATATCTTGATATCTCTGTCTGAACATGCTATAGAGAAAATCAAAAGTCTGTGCAATTGTATTTGATTAGAATCAAATTTTCGTTTGATAAAATTCGAAACAATGATCAACAAAAATTCATGAAAGTTTGTAGCCCTATATAAATTGGAGATCCTCCGCAAATTCAATTTTATTCCCTTTATAAGATTCATATTCTTAAAAATAAAGTATTTTACCTTATAGTAGTTATAGTAAAAAAGTGAGGTTGCTGAATATCGTATTCGTCTCCAATTATTCTTGTAAAAAGAATCTGGAAATGGATTTGTGTAGTGATCTATTCTTGAATAAAAAGCATTATAAGCATAACTTGTCTTACATAACTTTCCCCAAAATCCTTCAAGTCCATGATAGTTTCTTTCTATTGGAGTTGATTTGATCTTCTTGCGAGTGTCAGGTGTTAAATTCAGAGACACAAAATTTCCTGCATAAAAGAAGTCTGCTTCAAAATTTGATTCACGTGTTTTGTTGACCCCATACAACAAATACCCTCTTTTAAATACTCTTTCACAAAGCGACATCTTATCAACAATAAAGTATCGCATCAACTCGGTCCAGTCTTTAATATTCTGGCTATCGGGTTTAGTTACTCCTTTAGAATGCATGTATGTTAATATCGAATACTGCATTAAGTCAACATGCTCTAGAAATTTATCCATAGCATCTACTTCCGGATGGGGTGAGTTGACAGAATAAAAGACATGCTTTATTTTTTGAAAGGATGACAAAAAAAGATCAATAGCTTCTTTATCTATACTAGAATCAAAAGGAAGAGATATGTGAACGAAAATATCATCGTGAGGTATGTCTCCAATTAAATGCCTTGTAACATCTCTCCAATGGTTAATGGGGTAAATATGAAAGAATAAAACCTTTTTCATCTGAATGATAGTTATAACTCGTTCAGAGATAAAATAAGCATGCATGGGCTTGCCATCTGTGACAAAATTGAGGGTTCACGAATGTCATCTTTTAACTTTCTCCTATCAAATTATATTTCATTTTACCTTCAAGCAAGACACTACCCCACCAGTTGTAAGCAGGCGTGTTAAGAAACACATGATGACCCTCATTAACAAACTCAAGCTGAACATCATTCTCGCTACGAGCAAACAGAGCGACAAAAGGTTCTGTAAAAAAAATATCTAACTTATACCTGCCAGATCGTAAATCTGGTAATTCAATATCATATTCAAGATTATATCTCATTGGCTCAAATATCTGTGTGCTTCCAGTCACAAATCTGGCAAAGCTGCAAACGAGAACATCATCTTTTTTTACGTGCACCTGAAGTTCAAATGCTGTCTTTCTATTAAAAGTTATGTCAACATCCAGATGAATCGACTTGCTCTCTAACAACAAAACGTGGCTCTGATCGCTACCATTTATTTTTACATTGTTTACTTTTCCGTGTGTACCTGAGTGCTTTATGGAATCAAGTATTTTGTAGTAGCCAGTACGATCATAAGTATATGCATTAATTACATTTTCAATTTCTCCTTGCTTAACAAGTATACCTTTATCCAAAAGAAATCCCTTGGTGCAGATAGCTTTGAGAGATGGAAGATTGTGGCTCACAAACAAAATTGTTCTTCCACTTTTGCTCACGTCTTCCATTTTGCCCAAGCATTTTTTTTGAAACTCGGCATCACCCACGGCAAGCACTTCGTCAATGATTAAAATTTCAGGTTCTAAAAAAGCTGCTACAGCAAACGCTAAACGCAATTGCATGCCACTGCTGTAATGTTTTAACGGTGTATCTAGAAATTTTTCTACGCCACTAAAGTCTACTATCTCGTCGAACTTGCTTTCAATTTCTTTGCGTTTCATGCCAAGCAATGAACCGTTGAGGAAAATATTTTCCCTTCCCGTGAGTTCGGGGTGAAAACCTGTACCTACCTCGAGTAAACTCGCAATGCGTCCACGCGAAATAATTTTCCCTTGAGTTGGGGGGGTAATTTTTGAAAGGATTTTTAACAATGTGGATTTTCCCGCACCGTTTCTTCCAATGATTCCAATTGACTCTCCAGCCTGAACCTCAAACGATACATCCTTCAATGCCCAAAAGTCTTCGGTGGAGTTTTTTTCAAATTTCAATGCATTTACCATTCGCTCACGCAAACTCAGATAACCACCTGTTTGGTGACTGATGCGAAATTTTTTGGAGATATTTTGTATTTCTAAAATCGGCTTCATTCTAATTCATCAAGCAAAATCAGCAAAAAAATCTTCCGTTCTTCTAAAGTAAATCACTCCGATCAAAAGAAAAATAACATTGGAAGCAAGGCTGATCCAAACAAAATCCATATTGGGCAATGTGCCGGTTAATGGTAATCGAAAAAATTCCACAGCGATATACATTGGTGAAGTGGCAAGAGCATATTGCAACAATGGATATTTCAATAATGAAATTGGGTAGATAACGGGTGTCAAAAAGAAAAGCACCTGAATTAGAAACGGAATCACATAGCGAAAGTCGCGATACTTTACATTCAATGCTGCGAGCCAACTGCCCAAACCTAGTGTAGCAATTATGCTAAATAAAATCGCCATCGGCCAATAAAAAAAAATGGTCCATGACACAGGTTGTTGATAGAAAATCAAAATACCGATGAACAAAATCAACGCCATCAAAAAATCAAATAGTGCCACGAGAATGGATGACACGGGCACGATCAATCTCGGAAAATAAATCTTCTTAATAATCGATGCATTATTCACCATACTGTTGGCTGCGTTGTTAAGTCCAGTGGAAAAAATATTCCAGATCAGCAGCCCCGAAAACACATAAACCGGATAAGGCAAATTTTGTGATGGAATGTTGAGCGCTCTTCCAAAAAACAAAGTAAAAATAGTCATCATCAACAATGGCTGAAGAATGGCCCACAGAAAACCGAGCGCAGTTTGTTTGTATTTTATTTTAATGTCGCGCCAGGTAAAAAAATAAAAAAGCTCCCGATATTGCCACAGCACAGCAAAATTTAGAAATTTCTTTTCTGTAGGTTCGATTACATATTCAATATCCTTCTGCATTGTTTCTTTAGATCTGGGCAAACTTGTTTAGAAGTCATTTTCAATCAAAGTTATAATGAAAATATTGTTTTTTACTCCTTATCCATTAAAAGAATCCCCTTCACAACGTTTTCGATTCGAGCAGTATTTCTCTCATATACAAGCGAATAATCATTCTTTCGACACGCAAAGCTTTCTGTCGAAGGATAATTGGCAAATATTCTATAAACATGGTTTGGTTTTTCAAAAGAGCTTTGTCCTTCTATCTGGTTTTCTAAAGCGTTTCACAGGCATATTCAAGGCTCCATTCTATGATTTCATTTTTATTCACAGAGAAATGACTCCGGTGGGACCTCCTGTTTTTGAATGGATAATAGCCAAAGTTCTTCGTAAAAAGATTATTTATGACTTCGATGATGCAATCTGGTTAACTGATAAGCGAGAGGAATCAATTCTCTTTCGTATCGTAAAATGGAGATCAAAAGTTAAATACATCTGTAGATGGAGCCACAAAGTGAGTTGTGGCAATGAATATCTCCAGCAATATGCTCTTCTCTTTAATCCAAATTCCATAATCAATCCAACCACTGTTGATACTGAGCTTGAACACAATCCTGCTTTGGTCAACTTCTCAACAAAGCGAAAAAACATTACTATCGGTTGGACAGGATCACACTCAACATTAAAATATCTGACGGAGGTGACTCCTTGTTTACAAAAAATTCAGCAAATCCATCCAACGGTAGAGTTCCTGGTTATAGCTGATAAAAAACCAGCACTGGATTTAAAGTCATTTAATTTTATTTGCTGGAATAAAGAGACTGAGATTCAGGATCTGGCTTCTATCGACATAGGAATTATGCCTTTGCCTGATGACGAATGGGCAAAAGGAAAGTGTGGGTTCAAAGCTATTCAATATATGTCGTTAAATATTCCATCGTTAGTCTCAGATGTAGGTGTGAATTCCATTATTGTTGATCATAACGTTAATGGTTTTCTTTGTCACACTCAAGATGACTGGTTTGCTTATCTGGATCAACTATTACGGGATGAAAGCTTACGCCATACGATGGGCGCGCAGGGCAGACAAAAAATAATTGATCATTATTCTGTGTGCTCTAATTCTTCTAATTTTTTAAGTCTGTTTGAGTAGAATATCAGGATCAGCGCGATGCTGAAGAATGGAAGCAGTGGTATTTTATACCTTGCCAGTGTACCAAAGTTGTACGTAGAGATGCCTACTGCAAATGCAAAGACAATAGAAAACATCAAACAAAAAACAATGTCTGGGTCTGTTAATGCTCTAAACAAATACACATTCTTTTTAAAGAGAATGACTACAGTTAGCATTAACAAAATCAAACTTTCTATAGCTGAAAGAAGCATCAACGGATTTTTTACTTCCCACAGATAAGGACGGTATAATGATACGTTAATGGCCTGGGGAGCCAACTTTAACATACCTGAAAAAGTACCATCTAATTTACCCAGATCATAACCTGAGCCAGCATCTCTCCCAGATAAGTACCTTATATCATTGGCTGTTGTTTGTACTGTTCGAGCCAACATGTCAACTGAATATCGTGCATCGTCTTCACCCACCTTTATTATAGAATAGTATGCAATGGGTGCACTAATGCCAATGATAAATGGCAGTAACATCACTTTTAATACAACAGATTTTACCTTGTCAATATTTCCAAGGTAGACCCACATAATACTAGCAGGCAAGTAGGCTTGTAAAATAAATTTCTTGATCGAAAAAATGACCCATAAAGAAAATAACAGATAAAAAACATTTCCCACGCTGATCTTCTGCTGAAAGAATAATTTGTCAATAGAATATGTAGCTAAACCTAATGCACCGATAACAATGGTATCTTTTAATAAACCTGAGCCCCAGAAAAAAACGGAAGGAATAAAAAGTGTACACAGTGCCATCCAAAAATGCAACTGAGGATATCGTCTGTAAAAAGTGAGAAACAACATCCATGAACCCATAAAACCAATGGTGCCAAACAAAACTGCCGTAGCTGAATAGGATGAAAAAGTAAGCAAATCAAAAACAGCAGCCAGCTTTACTATAAAATAAGCCGAGTGATCTGTAAAGAAATAAATCTGACTTGAATATTTATAGAAACTTGGCTTATGCTCCCCATCTGCGAAAAGCATTTCTACACCCTTTACCGGAGAGTCCATAAAAGCATCCCAAACGTGCCTGCTACCAAGTGTATGATAGTTATAGGTATCACCACCGTGGTAATAGAATTGATAAATAAAACCTACAGCGAGTGCTCCAAAAACGCGAACGGTAAAGGCACTAAAATAATATTTGCCTGTTATTGAATCCGTGACAAATGGCCTTACCATATAGGCAATCACGTATACTATAACAATAATTATGGGGGTTACAATGAAATCTCTCTGCTCCACGGAAGTATTAAATAGTTTTCATTGCGTTGTGTGATCCTTCTCTCAAATATTTCATCAATCTCCCTTCTCCAACCCTTTAAGCCTACGCTTGGCGTCTTTAAAAGCTTCATCCTTTCGATCGGCTTTCTTCTTTGCTTCTTTAAAATATTTTTTTGCTTCAGCTTTATCACCTTGTCGTTCACTTATTTCGCCGAGAGCAATTAATGAGTACAGGTAATATCCGGAGTCTGTTGAGCCAATCTGTTCTGCAAATTTAATGCATTGTAAATAAGATGCCTTTGCTTCATCATACTTCCTTCTGGCTTCATAAATCTGTCCCAGGAAAAAAGCAGCATATCGTCCGCTGGTAGCTTCATAACCTATTTGGGCACTATCAATACGGGTCAGAATATTTTTACATACCGATTCAGCCTCACCAAATCTGCCCGTTGAATAAAGCATACGTGCATAATACCTGTGAAAGAAAGGGTTATCAGGATATGTCTGATAGAGATATTCACTAATCTGCAGAGCTTGCTGCTGATCGTTTTCATAACTATTCAATATCCGCATGAGCCATACCATAGCCTCGATGCGAGTATAAAATGAATTATATGAAACTTCCTTCAACTGTTGCAAACCGAGGGCTTTATCTCCCTTAGGAAAAAACCAAAGCACTGGTCTCAGCGAAGGATAGTGCTCGGGTACCCACCTCGAAAAATAATTATAGAGAGCATCGCCAAATAAAAACTCCGGACTAAGATTGTGGTCACCATTGCCGACTTCCAAATAATCCAGCGCATTACTTCCTGCGGCTATAGCTTTCGTCCAGTTTTTGCGGTCTTCATCTGAATAGAGCCTGCCTTTAAAACTATAAGCCGCCGCCAAAAAGAACGACGCTTCTACCTTATATTGTTTATAATTTTTGAACAGGTTCTCGCCAACCATAATAGTCGAATCCATGTAAGCAAGAAACTCGTCATCGTGCGAGGTATCTTTAGTATTGGGCATAATTTTCCACCATTCAATAAGTCCCATTAAAAAATACGGGAGAGGATGCCATCTGTATTTTGCTTTTATCTTGTGGAACTGTGCTTCAGCCGCAGGGAATTTAAAATTATATAGATCATTTAACGCCTGTGAGCATTGCAATTGAACAGACATATCACTCAATAAAATGATAGTAGTATCCTTATCAACTTTTACCTGAGCATTAGCGTGCTGCGCATATAAACCAGAACAAAAAAAGCAAAGAACACTAAAAAGTATCCGGTTGTTTATCTGTCTCGCACGTATAGTTTTGTACTTTAAGTTCATAATAACCTGCTAAAGGTATGAATCACATTGAAATTCAACCCTAAATTTAACGTGACCCAGACTAACTCCTTATTTGCAGCCAACAAAAAGTTACTTTTTATTCTACTTTGCATTGCCTCACTGCTGCTTTTATATATCAAAATAGCCTTCATTGAAAATGAGACTGCTGCTTTTGAATTTCTTCAAGATAGACCGGAAGGTGGCATTTTACAATTAATTAACGCCCTAAAGTTCTTCTCGGTGCCTTTTGTCTATTTGTGGAAGTTCACTGTCATTGCTTTTGTAATTTGGGTCGGGTGTTTCTTGTTTGGTTATCGGGTAACCTATGCGCAATGCTGGGGTGTAGCCATCGGTGCCGAGTTTATTTTCCTGATACCCGAAGTATTGAAAATTCTTTGGTTTATGTTTATCGTAGGAGATCCCACTTACGACGAGATCAGAGCATTCTATCCCCTGTCACTCATTAATTTTTTCGATTACTATTCTATTGACAAAAAGTGGGCATACCCATTACGGGCGCTTAATGTTTTTGAAATTATTTACTGGTTTGCTTTAGTCGGCGGAATTCACTTTTACGCTCGCAAGGACAAGAAGATAGTATGGTTTATAGTGGCATGCTCCTACATTCTCATTTTCTTCCTGTGGCTTATCTTCTATGTGATAGTTTATAAATAATTTTTAATTCTTCCTTCCCAACAAAATTTCCGGTTTAATAATCAGGATGATAATAAAGATCATACTTGGGGCTGCCGTTAAAACTACTGGCTTGAGATTATACTGCAGAACTTCCGGCTCAAGTGCTACAGCAGTGGCAAGGCCAACCAACGCGCCACCTAAGTGAGCCTCATGCCCGATATTACCCATATTCGATTTTATACCGTAGATAGTATACAACGCATAACCGATTCCGAAAACCCAACCTGCAATAGGTACTGGTATAAAAAGAAAACCGACTTCAATGCCCGGAAATAATGCTATCGATGCGAATATAACTCCACAAACCGCACCCGAAGCACCAACAGCCCTGTAGTAAGGATGTTTCTGATGAATGATTAAAGCAAGAATATCACCGCCTAAAAGACTTCCAAAATAAATGATGAGAAACTTCACTAGTCCCAGGTGACTTTCCAGCATGTCGCTGAAACTATAAAAGGAAACCATGTTAAAGATCAGATGAGTCCAGTCTGCATGTAAAAAGCCAGAAGTGATCAGGCGCTTATACTCCTTGTTATACAGAATCTTGTTAACCTGAAATAAGTTGTCTTCAAAAAAAAGACGATCAGAAAAACCTTTGTACGAGAAAAGTCCGTTCGCAATAATAATACCTAGCGTGAGCAAGCCAATTTTCTCCATACGTTATCAGAGATTAACCCTTAAACCTACGGAAGAATATTTACTAAACCAGAAGTAGTGTTAAAATTGTAGTCTTTACGAAAGGACTTCACTCGTGTGACCTGAAATGTTTATTGTCTAGGCAAACACAGATTTCAAACCACTGTAAGCCAGGTTCTGTTCTTCGCGAATGCGTTGCTCCCAACGGATAACTTCTTTGAGCTTGCTCTTGAAATTTATTTCTTTGACAAGCCAGTTAAAAATGGTTTCCAATACATTTATTACGTGTTCAGAATCTGTGGATTTAATTTCTAACTCAAATGTTTGAGTAGTCCTGTCTGCTGAAATAGCAAATGCTGATGCATTACCAAATTCAAACAATCCCTTTAGAAGAATAAAGTTTGCTGCAAGATCATCGGCCAATTGAAATTTCAGAACAACATTGTTTTGTTTATTCTCTTTGGCTGGTGAAATATGATAATTAAGTTTTGAAATTAAAGCAGACTGATTTAACCATTGCGCCGCTTTTATTACTACTGCTTCATTTTTAATGGGCAGTGGCTTTAATAAATCAGTTTCTGATTTTGTGATTTTACTGCTAACAGTTAAGCTCGTTGAATTGGCTATAGTTGTGCCTGCGAAAGAATGTGCTAATGTCATGATGATGTTTGTTTTGTTGTTTAAAATGTTGTTTGTAAGAGTGAAGTGATAATTGAGTATCAACAACAGCAACAACAAAACTTTGACTGCGAAGCGATGATGGGATGGTAATTGTTCATGTTTCTAAAATTTATATGTCCTAAAATTGTTTAGGCAGGATGTAGCACCTTTTTTGCGTTAGCAACTGGTTGCTTTGGGTTCCCGGAGCCTGCTCTCTCCCCCATTCTTTATAAATAACGATACAAATATAGATATAAAGTCTACTAAGTCAATAGACAAATAGATTATTATTAAAATAATTTTCACTTCGTTAATCTCTAAACCTCTATTGATTATGGTTTAACGAACTTTTTACCAAGCGACGTAACTGCCGAAACATTAAAAAAGCCCACTACCTTAGAACCTTTAGCATTACCGTTCACAATATTTGTTGAAACATTAGCCAGTGGCGTTGAAAACAATTCCTGGAATCCTCCGGGCCTATTGGTCTGAGTAACTACCTCGTTGAGATAATTAAATGCCTGAAGGGTAATGGAGAAAATCTGCACGTTAACAGAATCTCCCACAGCATAAGGGGACAAAGGATTGTCGTTAGCATCTGTATCCTGCGGGTTAATTCCCCTGCGAATAGGTGTAATGAACGTCACACCATCAGTCTCGCCACCAGCTGAAAAACTAGCATCATAGGCAATGTTTATTTCGCTGGGTTTGTTTAGCAGGACGCCATTCTTATAAGCTTTTATCCAATATGTATCTCCTTTACCCGCCGGATCAGTTGCCCAAAACTCTCCCTGGTAGATTTTATCATTCGTTCCAATCTGCGTGTCCTCATCAAAAGAAATACTATCAATTGCAGGTACGCGTCCCATGTGCGATGATGCCGTGAAAGTCTCACCCTCTACATTAATAGTCAGTTCAAAAGAATCATTAACCTGGCCAATTACTTCGTTAGATGCTGGTACCCATTGATAGTATCCTGGCTTCTCGCTGCTTTCAGTAAATGTGAGTGTATTGCCATGATTATCTTCAACTGTTACCGTTGCACCCGAAACACTGGTTGGTGTTGTATTATCAAAATAAGGTTGTGTCTTGGTTAAGATCACCGTCTGCGTATCCGATTTATTGGTGAGCCATGCATCGACCACCAGCACAGGATCTGCCGATTCAAGTTTAGGGTGTATGATTGTTTCACAACTTAATAACGCTGCAGAAACCAGTGCTATCGAAAAAATATTAAGGATGAACTTAGTCATGTGAATTAAAATTTAAAGTTGTAAGAAATAGAAGGAATAAGTGTACCGATAATAGACAGCTTTGTAGCGTGGGTCTTTATCGTTTCCCCCGAAGTTGTTCGAACATCTTCCTGACTGAAATAAATTGAGAATGGATTCTTGCGCGCATACACGTTGTAAACAGAGAATACCCAGTTATCTGTATTCTTACGAGCAACACCTTTCTTGCTCACCTTTCTGCCTTCTAACTTAAATGAGATGTCTAACCTGTGATAACTTGGAATAGTTACATTGTTTCTTGCGTTGTTGGCATTGTATGGAACTACAATACCTTGCTGAACATATCGCGATGTTGGAAAGGTTGTTGGCGTGCCCGATGAGAAAACAAAATTAGTTGAAACAGACCATCGCGCATTGATGTCGTAAAACGCAACTACTTTCAAATTATGTGTTTGGTTGTATCGTGCTTTATACCATTCATTATTATTAATGCCATCAACTTTTAATTCGGTTCGTCCTAAGGTGTAGCTAACCCAGCCTGTAATCTTTCCGGTCTTCTTCTGAAGATACGTTTCTACTCCATAAGCTCTGCCTTTTCCACTTAACAAATCACCTTCAAGATATCGGTTGATCAGGAGGTCAGCGCCATCAATGTAGTCAATCTGGTTTTTGGTGTAGCGAAGATATCCTTCAACCGAAACTTCATATTGATGTTGACTTCCCACATCTTTAAAGTAACCCAATGTAAACTGATCGCCTATTTCAGGTTTAATGTTGTTTGATGTTGGTGTCCATACATCCAATGGATTAGATGCTGTTGTATTTGATATTAAGTGAAGATATTGAACCATGCGATTGTAACTTCCTTTGATTGAACTGGTTTCTGATGATTGAATTTTGAAAGAGAATCGTGGCTCCCAATTACTATAATTAGCAATGGATTGTCCTTTTTTGTATTTGATTTCGCCTGTTGGTGTTCTTCTCAGTCCAGGTACGGTATCATTGTATGTGTAAGCACTGCCCGGTCCAAAGTATTGAAAGTTTGAAAACCGGATACCATAGTCAACAGACAATACATCATTTAATGTTTGCTTATTACCAATATGTAAAGCTGTTTCAAGATTGTATTTTTTATCCAGGCTTACATCAACAGCTTTACCGTTCGTTACACCTACAGCATCGGCTGGTGTGAATGTATAATAGATGGCATCAGCTCCAAAGTTCAATTCATTTTTACTGTTGATGAAGTACGTGAACTGTGGACGAAATATAAAATTCGAGATAGAGGATTTCCAACTGAAGTTGTTACGATTATCTTTTCCAAATTGAAGTTTATAATCATAGTTGCTATACACCAGTGTAACGTTGGAGAATAACCTGTCATTATAAAGATGATTCCAGCGAATAGTAGATGTAGTATTGCCCCAGTTAAAACCTTGTCTCTTATCAAACCTGAAATTATCGCGACCAAAGTATCCTGATAAGTACACCTGGTTTTTCTGATTGATCTTGTAGTTTGCTTTTAATGTGAGATCATAAAAATTCAGCGCTCCTCCATCTTTCAATAAAGGCACAAATGGTTTTGCTAAAACATCAATATATGATCTGCGTGCTGCAATAATGAACGATGCTTTATCTTTCAGAATGGGTCCCTCAACTGCCAAACGGCTGAACACTGTACCAATACCACCAGTTACTTCTGTTTTCTTGTTGTTACCTTCCTTCATGCGAACATCAAGAATCGATGCAAGCCTGCCGCCATAATGAGCAGGAATAGCACCCTTATATAACTTTACATCTTTAACAGCATCCGGATTAAAGACTGAAAAGAAACCAAACAAGTGTGATGAATTGTACACCGGCGCTTCATCCAGCAAAATGAGATTCTGACCAACGCTACCACCGCGCACATTAAAACCGGAAGCTCCCTCACCAACTGTACTTACACCAGGTAACAACTGAATACTTCTGAGCACATCAACTTCACCAAAAAGCGGAGGTAATTTTAGCAACGTTTTAATCTCCATCTTATTCGTACTCATCTCGGCATTTTTTGCATTCGCTTGCTCGAGCTCTGCTGTTACTACTACTTCTTCAAGCTCTTCAGATTCAGCTTTGAGCTCTACATTAAGCTCAACAGGCTTATCCAATTGAACAGTCTGCGCGCTAACCTGATAGCCTACATAACTGTAGCTCACTGTGTAAGTGCCTGCAGATATAGTAATAGAATAAAAACCATATTCATTTGTTGCGTTACCTGTACCAAGCTCTTTAACATAAACAGCAGCGCCAATTAATGCTTCACCGTTGGAAGCATCTTTAATATAACCACTGATTGTGAATTTGGCCTGGGCCTGTAGATCAAAGACTTGAAGAAAGATAAGTCCTGCTATCAATAAAAAAGCGTGTATAAATTTTATCATATATTCATTATTCAAAAAGGGAAACGCAGTACTTGAAATTTTGTTTGAAGGTTGATTCTTTTTTATTCTGATTTTTTATCGGCCGCGAAGATATAATAATGAAGCATCATGCAATGACTACAACTTATAAAAGCTTGTTCAAACAAGGAATAAGGACTGACGGAATGTCACTCATGCCTTATATGAGTTACGATGAGCTGTTAGTCTTAAAGAAAAAAGGATAAGGCATGAAATAAAAAACCCTGACAAGACATGTAGCTTATCAGGGCGTTTAATCATTTGATTGAACGAATTTATTGAGTCTTAACAATTTTATAACGTTCGGTTCTGGAATCACTTATAACACCTTTCCAGTTAAGACCAAAAGCAAAGTCGTATGTGTTCCCTTCTGAATCTTTATAACACTCCATATCGTGTGGTACATCTTCAAATTGTTTTTCAACGGTCTCCATATTGGCAGGCATCTGCAATGGAAGTAACGCTGAAGGTTCGCTGCCGCCAGTTAGTATTTCAAGCTGAGCCTGATCTTGCACACCAAAGTTTACCAGGATGGCGTTAGCATCCTTTTCAAATTCAGATACTACCGTTGGGTTAGCCATGTTTAAGGAGACGATGACGGGTTTACCTTTCATTTTTTTGTAAGTGTCAGTAACCATAGCAAGATCTGTAATGTTGATGGCTTTTGACTTCTTGCCTTTATATGTACGATTAGTGAAAGTCTCCAGCGGATCACCTCCCCCAATACTAGTATCACGACTAGTCTTCGCTACATACTCACCGTATTGCAAGCTTACAGGCACATAGCCTGTGCTACCTTTCTTTGCTTCTTCGCTGTTATAACCTCCACCAGAATTGGGTGAGTTGATAAATACTAAAGCATAGTCTGCTTCTGCAGGATTATCCGTAACCTTAAAATATTTCTTTACGATGTCCATGCTTACTGGATAATCTAACTTTTCTGGTGTGGGTATTCCAAGAAAGTTTTTGCCTGCGGGCCAGAATTTCTTCGGCACATAAACAGTTTTGTTCTTGGCAAGCGGAAGCACGTTAGCCTTGTTCTTCAACATAACGATTGATTTAAGCTGCGCTTCATAACCAGCTTTCATATTATCAGGACTACCAACAGTCTTCTTTGATTCTTCAACGTTCAGATACGGATTCTCAAATAAGCCGAGTCTGAAAATATTTTTTAATAAACGCACCGCTGATTCTTCAAAACGCTTACGCATAAATTCTTCACCATGTTCTTTCACGCCAATCTTATAGGCCTCTGTTACAGGGGCAGCATCATTGTTACCACCAAACTGATCAACACCAGCCATCAATATTTTATAATGTCTTTCAGGAACTGTTAGCTTCTCTACACCCCAGGGTTTTCCAGTAATAAAAATATCAATAGCTGTTTCGTCAGCAGTAATAAGCCAGTCTGTGCAAACTACACCATCATAATTATATTTTCCACGAAGAAGATCTTTGATGATGTATGAATTATAACTGTTGCCCACGTTCTCTTTGTTCTTTGTATCCTGATTAAATGAGATTGTATAGTAAGGCATTACGGCAGAGGCCATAGAAGTTTTTCCTTTCAGTTTGAAAGCTCCTTCAGTGAAAGGAAGGAAGTGCGTTTCAAAATTATGTCCTGGATAGACAGCATATTTTCCGAAACCATAATGTGCATCACGACCACCTTCGCCAGAACCACCACCGGGCCAATGCTTAACCATAGCATTAACACTGGCATAGCCCCAGCCGTTAGAAATTTCCTTATCACCTAACGATGTTTGAAAACCATCAATGTAAGCACGTGCCATATCAGTAGCCAGCTTGGGATCTTCACCAAAAGTTCCGCTTACGCGATTCCAACGTGGATCAGTTGCCAGATCTACCTGTGGAGAAAGTGCAGTTGTCAATCCTAAAGCACGATACTCAAGCGCTGCAATGTGACCAAAGTTTTGTGTTACCTTAGGATCAAATGTTGCAGCCATACCTAATGAACCAGGCCACATCGAAATTGTTCCACCAGCACCGGCATTAAACTCAGCGTTGGCAATTGTTCCATGACGTGGATCTGAACTATTATTGGCAGGAATACCCAAGCCAAGACCTTCTACCAATGCCTGTGCATTATTGTTCCACTGTGCTGCAACTTCAGGGCTCTTGACAGATGTAATAAGTACATGACGCAGATTATCGTTTGTCAGAAATTTTATTTGACCATCTGATAATGTAGCAGGATCAGCACCACTCTCTTCAATTGGTTTACCACCATAAGTGTCGGCAAAAAAACCTTTGCTTCCGGCAGGTATTGCCTGATGACGACTGTAGAGC
>DATCRE010000004.1:0-6865 GCA_036569145.1 Cyclobacteriaceae bacterium | reverse complement strand
GAAAGTAATCGATACCGGCGTTGGATTGAAAGAAGAACAGTTGAAACATGTATTCGAACCTTTCTTCCATGTTGATAATTCAAAGAGCGGAACAGGTATTGGATTAGCGTTTACAAAAAGTCTTGTGGAGCTTCATCGTGGGCAGATTACTGTAGAAAGCGAATATGGCAGAGGCAGTACCTTTGCAGTAAAAATTCCTTTACATGAAAAAGGAATCAAGCCGGAATATACGGGCGAACGCAAAGCTACTTTTGCAAGTCACAACTTTGATCCCGTCATGTATAAATCATTGGAATATGAACTTGCCATCGACAATGAAATTGAAGATGAAAAGGTTGAAACTGCTCTTGCGAAAGACATCGAACGAAAGCCTGTATTGTTAATTATAGAAGATAACAAAGAGCTTCGTGTTCATTTGAAAAACGAATTGAGGAGTCAATTCAAAGTGCGGGAAGCTGTTAATGGCGCCGATGGCTTTGAAAAAATTACGAAGTATTTTCCTGATATCATCATCAGCGATATCATGATGCCAGAGATGGATGGCTTTGAATTATGTCGCAGAATTAAAAAGGATATTGAAACGTGCCACATCCCCATTGTACTTCTGACAGCACGAAGCCTGGAGACGGACAGGATAGAAGGATACCAGACAGGTGCTGATGAATATCTTCCCAAGCCATTCAACATTTATGTATTAAAAGCCCGCCTTAAAAACCTGCTGGAATCACGACAGCGATTGAAAGAAAAATTTATATCAACTGCAGGCGTGCTGCCTGCCAAAGATGTTACCACCAACACACTCGACGAAGTTTTTCTGGACAGGGTAACGAAAGTAATCCTGGAAAATATCAGCGATCCAGATTTTTCTCTGGAGAACCTGTTGGAAAGTGTTGGGATAAGTCGTTCACATTTCTTTAGAAAGATAAGCTCGCTCACCGGACAGAATCCAAGTAATTTTATAAGAACTGTTAAACTAAAATATGCTGCTGGTCTGCTCTTACAGCAGAATCTTTCTATCAAAGAGATCAGCTATCAGGCCGGTTTCAATTCGTCTGCATACTTCAGCAAAACCTTCCGTGAGCTCTTTGGAAAAACTCCTCAGCAATATGTAGAAGATTCAAAGAAAATGGCTTGAAATAAATAATCTCTGGAAATGAATCATGGATTATAGTCTTCGGGTCATAATTAACATCCCGATCCTTGATGAATATTGATCTTTAGCGAGTTATCAAAAACATACTTTAGCCTATATGTTGGTGATGAAATTGCACAAGCGGTATAATCAAGAAGTTAATTAGTTAGTTATGAATTGTTGTTTATTGCGTCGTGGATTGATTTCCATTTTACTTGTTATAAATCTTAATCAATGCAAGCGTGACGCATTTGATGTCGACGCTAATCTTCAGTACTGCAATCAGCAGGCACAGAAGACTTTGAAAGAATGTCCCGCTGATGCATTACCACGTAATGTAGATAACGGCCAAACCAAATGGCGCTACGTTCCTGTTCATGATTGGACCAGTGGATTTTGGCCCGGCATACTCTGGAAGTTACACGAAGCCACAGGTGATGAAAAGTGGAAAACAGCGGCTGATAAATATACGCAGTTGTTAAAGCCGCTGTCTCAACAACCAGCACGCGACCATGATCTTGGATTTCAGATCTATACCAGTTTTGGTAATGCCTACAGGCTAACGCATGATACCGCCTATAAAGCAGTTGTTCTCCGCACAGCAGACACATTGGCAACATTGTTTAATCCAAAGGTTGGAACAATTCTTTCCTGGCCGGGCATGGTGAAAGAGAAGGGCTGGCCTCACAATACTATCATCGACAACCTAATCAATTTAGAGTTACTTTTCTGGGCCAGTAAAAACGGGGGGAGAAAAGAACTGTATGACATAGCACAGCAGCATGCGTTGACAACCATGAAAAATCACTTTCGTGAAAATTACACATCATATCATGTTGTTATTTACGATACATTAACCGGCAAAAAAATTAAAGGCGTTACACATCAGGGATTCAATGATGAGAGTATGTGGGCAAGAGGCCAGGCATGGTCTATCTATGGTTTTACAATGATATACAGAGAAACGCACAACAATCAATTTCTGGATTTTGCCCAACATGTTGCAGATGCCTACTTACAAAGACTTCCAGAAGATATGATTCCCTATTGGGATTTTGATGCTGCAGGGTTGAAAGATCAACCACGAGATGCTTCAGCCGCTGCTATTACGGCGTCTGCATTACTGGAGCTTTCACAATATGTTGATAAGTCAAAAGCGTTGAATTATCGCTCTCTTGCTGAAAAAATGTTGCAGACATTATCATCATCTAAGTATCAGAGTCGCGAGCAGAACTCTTCATTCCTTCTTCATTCAACAGGACATAAACCAAAAGGAACTGAGGTTGATGCCTCTATAATTTATGCCGATTATTATTACCTGGAAGCATTGATCAGACTACAGAAAATGAGAAAGAATGAATCATCTGAAAACTGATAGGAGTGGAGATATGTAAAATTTATATGCTGGCATATTAATGTATCAAAGAGCTTCTAACGTGTTTGCGATCTCTTCACAAACTTTATGCGTTAACAAATCATGTTCAGTGTATTGACGAGTGCCTGATTTTACATCGTGTAGGAATTCGTCTACCATCCCTTCAAACCCGCGTTTAGTCAATGTAGGCATCCAATCATTTTCTCCTGTTTTCGTTACATTCTTATCTTTCAGTATAAATGAATCTGAAACATTGCAGACGATTCGTTTTTCTTCTGTGGTGAATACTTCCACTTTTTCTTCGTTCGTTCCACTGTCGCGATTCATGATGCCAATCGCGGTGAGGCCCCCCGCGAAAACAAACTGAACCACAACGTGATATAGGAGATTATCTTTTTTCTTTCCAGTAACAATCAATTGCTCAATGGGATGTTTTGATAAGTATAACAGTGTATCGACAACATGAATAAAATCATCAAAAATAAATGTGCGAATATCTCCGGGTAAAAACTTCCGGTTTTTTTGCATGATGATCATGTTCACATCATGAAGCGTTTTTAAATTTTGAATAGCAGGAGCGTATCGTCTGTTAAAGCCAACCTTCAATATCAACTCTTTCTTTCCCGCCAACGCCAGTAATTTTTCAGAAGTGTTGAAATGATAAGTAATTGGTTTATCGACGAAGACATGAATATTATGATTCAATAGTTGAGTCACAATTTCTTCGTGCGATGCTGTTGCTGTATGAACAAAAGCAGCTTGTATGTCTGCGTTAATTATAGAATCGAGAGAATCATGCAAGTTGTTATACCTGTATTTTGAACCAACATCCTGAAGCTTTACGTGGTCACGTGTGTACAGATGAACTTCCAGTTCCTTCTTGCTGATCACAGGCAGATATGCTTTTTGAGCGATGTCGCCCAAACCAATAATACCAATCTTTAACATGGCATGAAAGTAATAAAAGGAAGCAAAAAGAAATTGTTTGTGAAGAAGAAAATAAAAAAGGTGGCCATGCAGACCACCTTTTATTAACTAAACATATATGTTTTGAAATTATGCTAAGTCGAAACGATCAAGATTCATTACTTTATTCCATGCAGTAACAAAATCTTTTACAAACTTTTCTTCAGAGTCTTCAGATCCATAAACTTCAGCGAGCGCGCGTAGCTCGGAGTTAGAACCGAAGATAAGATCAACACGAGTGCCTGTCCATTTAACTTCACCCGTTGCGCGATCACGTCCTTCGAATAAATTTTGAGAATCATCAATTGCTTTCCAGGTTGTGCCCAGGTCAAGCAGGTTCAGGAAGAAATCGTTCGTGAGTGTTTCTGCACGTTTCGTGAATACACCGTGCTTCGATTGATCGAAGTTTGTATTTAATGCACGCATGCCACCAACGAGAACTGTTAACTCAGGAGCAGTCAGTGTTAATAGTTGTGCCTTGTCAATCAGCAGTTCTTCTGCAGTTGCTGTGTGTTTGGCTTTAAGATAGTTTCTAAAACCATCGGCAGCAGGTTCAAGCACAGCAAATGATTCTACATCGGTTTGATCTTGTAGTGCATCAACACGTCCAGGTGTGAAAGGAACCTTCACATCGTGTCCGGCATTCTTTGCAGCCTTCTCAACACCTGCACAGCCACCAAGCACAATCAAATCAGCAAGTGAAACCATCTTGCCACCAGACTGTGTGCCGTTGAATTCTTTTTGAATATTCTCGAGTGCTTTTAATACTGTAGCTAACTGAGCAGGATTGTTTACTTTCCAATCTTTTTGTGGAGCAAGACGAATGCGTGCACCATTTGCACCACCACGTTTATCAGAGCCACGGAATGTTGAAGCTGATGCCCAAGCCGTGGATACCAGTTGAGATACTGTGAGACCTGAAGAAAGTATTTTAGCTTTTAATGTAGCGATGTCATTATCATCAATACGCTTATACGTAACTGCAGGAAGAGGATCTTGCCAGATGAGTACTTCCTTGGGAACTTCAGGTCCGAGATAACGGGCTAATGGTCCCATATCGCGGTGTGTAAGTTTAAACCATGCACGTGCAAAAGCATCAGCGAACTGATCTGGATTTTCGAGGAAGCGTCTTGAAATTTTCTCGTAGATAGGATCAAATCTCAACGAAAGGTCAGTTGTTAACATTGTAGGTGCGTGACGCTTTGATGAATCATGCGCATCAGGCACGGTGCCTGCGCCTGCTCCACCTTTCGGTTTCCATTGATGTGCCCCTGCAGGACTCTTCGTTAACTCCCAATCGTAACCAAACAAGTTCTCAAAGAAGTTGTTGCTCCACTTCGTTGGTGTTGTAGTCCATATTCCTTCAAGACCACTCGTGATAGTGTGCGCTCCACTGCCTGTGCCAAATGTATTTTTCCAACCGAGGCTTTGCTCTTCAATGCTGGCCGCAGCAGGTTCTTTACCTATATACTTGCCAGGATCAGCAGCGCCGTGTGTTTTTCCGAAGGTATGGCCACCAGCAATAAGCGCTACAGTTTCTTCATCATTCATGGCCATGCGACCGAATGTCTCACGGATATCACGCGCTGCTGCCAGCGGATCAGGTTTTCCATTAGGGCCTTCCGGATTCACATAGATCAAACCCATTTGTACAGCACCGAGAGGATTTTCCAATTCACGATCACCGGTATAACGTTTATCTCCCAGCCATGTACTTTCAGAACCCCAATACACATCTTCTTGTGGTTCCCAAACATCCTCACGTCCACCAGCAAAACCAAAAGTTTTGAAGCCCATGGATTCGAGTGCGCAGTTGCCAGTGAGTATCATGAGATCGGCCCACGAAATTTTCTTGCCATATTTCTTTTTGATTGGCCAGATTAGTAAACGTGCCTTATCAAGACTTGCATTGTCAGGCCAGCTGTTCAAGGGAGCGAAACGTTGAACGCCAGCACCTGCACCACCACGACCATCTGAGATGCGATATGTACCTGCAGAGTGCCACGCCATACGAATGAAGAACGGTCCGTAGTGACCAAAGTCTGCCGGCCACCAGCTTTGTGAAGTAGTCATCAGCTCAAAGATGTCTTTCTTCACAGCTTTCAGGTCGAGTTTCTTGAACTCTTCTGCATAATTGAATGTCTTATCCATTGGATTGGATAAGGATGAGTGTTGACGAAGGATGTTCAACTTCAGTTGATTAGGCCACCAGTCACGATTACGTGTACCACCACCTGCGCTTTGTTTTAAAGCTCCACCATGAAACGGACATCTGGCTTCACTGCTGTTAACATCTAATGTTGGGGTCAAAGATTCTTTTTCCATAATGATTGATAGATTGTAAGTCAAGGTTACAAGACTTCTGTTAATAAATCAAATTGATTGTTTTTATATTTATATAGTTAATATCTATTTTTTATACTTTAACTTAATTTGAAGAAAGGGTAACGAATTTTTAACAAAACATTCTTTACTCTTTAATAAACAGATTGCTAATCTTACCCACAGCACTGATCAAGTTAGGAACCGCAACTGCCACTGACGCCAGAAGTGCGCTTACTCTTCCAAGAAAATCTTCTTCGGCCACAGAAAGAAAACCAAATGCTGCAATGATAATGATGATGAGCGCTATTCGCAGATTATTCCACCGTCCGTTTTTATTTTCATTCTTTTGCCATTCTGAAATTTTTTCTTTTGGCATAACAGTCTTCACATAGTTTGCAAATGAAGTATTCACCACTTCAAGTTTGGGATATAACCGAAGCAAACCTTTTTGTGAAAGTGTATTGAACAGGCTTGTTTCAGTTTGATTTGTAACACCATCGTCAGCCAGATCATACAATAGAAATTTTTCAGCATCTGATAAAGACATCCACTTAGCCTGGTAATTTTCTTTAGCTGCTTGCTGCAAGCTCAATAAAAGAACTTCTGTATCCATTTGTTTTTTATAATCATCATCATATTTCAAAATGTTGTTATAGGTATTGATGATATCATTCTTTTCTGTCAAGCCTTTTAACGGATGCTTATCCAGGTCATCATTTTCAAATTCTCTTTCTATTTCATTCTTTGAAAAATCGCGTGGTGGATAATGATCAGGGTAAGGAAAATCACTCACGGGCATAAAAAATATTTTGCCTGGAATTTCTTTCATCGTCCATATAAAAGCCAGTAGTGCTAACAGCGTTGTTAGGCCAAGCATGATGGATCGCTCTTCAAACAAAGGCATTTGCGTATGCAGACTTCGTACTCGCGCAACTGTTTTTGCATTGTCTGTTAAATTGGAGAGCGGTACTTCGATCTTAACAAACCGTGGCGATACAGAAATGGAAGCCCGGGTATATTCCGGGATATAATTAAACTGCACACCGGTAACAGAAGCGTCGTGCATG
>DATCRE010000003.1:0-4998 GCA_036569145.1 Cyclobacteriaceae bacterium | reverse complement strand
GCCCATGCCGATGAAGCCTTTAGCGCAGCAACAGAATTTGCACGCCTCACTAATTATTTAGATGGAGTTTCTCTTAAGCTATTTAGTCCAACCATTAATCAATTTCATGATCTGAACTGGCGCTACCAGCAATTTGAACATGCCTTGAAAAATACAACATCAGAAAGGATGAATGAGGCTACTGAAACAGTAAGCAAGTGTCTCTCTTATAAACATCTTGTCGATCAATATAACAAACTTATAAGCTCGGGTGTTCTTCAACTTCGCATCACACACAATGATACCAAGATCAATAATATTTTATTCAACGCTGTTACCAGAAAAGCTATCTGTGTTATTGATCTTGACACGCTAATGCCAGGCTATTTCATTTATGATCTCGGTGATATGATCAGAACATTTGTGAGTCCGGTGAATGAAGAAGAAAAAGATTTATCGAAAGTTGTATTTCGAAAATCAATTTATGATGCGCTTGTATCTGCTTACCATGAGCAAATGGATGAGAAGCTCAATGAAACTGAAAAAACGCTTTTCCCTTTTGCTGGTATGATGATGACCTACATTATGGCGTTGCGTATGCTTACTGATTTTCTGGAGGGTGATGTATATTATCAAACCACTTATCCTAAACAAAATCTGATACGGGCTCGTAATCAAATAAGACTGTTAGATGTTTTGATAGATCAATCGTACTAAGTAGCTGTCGTTATGCAGAAAGAAAAATCAACTGCTTTCATAAAAACCAGGGCCTTAGAACTTGGCTTTAGTTTTTGTGGAATTTCTAAAGCAGAATTTCTGGCTGACGAGGCTCCCAGATTAGAAGCATGGTTAAAGCGAAATTACCAGGGCAAAATGAGTTATCTCGAAAATCATTTTGATAAACGTTTAGACCCTACGTTGCTGGTGCCCGGTGCAAAATCTGTTGTTAGTCTAATCTACAATTATTATCCACAACAAAACTTAGAACAGCCTAACGAATTTAAAGTAGCCAAGTATGCCTATGGTGAAGACTATCACTTTGTAGTAAAAGACAAACTCAAAATATTGCTGGATGATATTCAACGCGAGATTGGCGAAGTGCAAGGTCGTGCCTTTGTTGATTCAGCTCCAGTAATGGAAAGAGCGTGGGCCAAACGAAGTGGCATTGGCTGGATAGGAAAAAATTCTTTGCTCTTAAATAAGCAGATGGGAAGTTTCTTTTTCCTCGCTGAATTAATCATCGATCTGGATTTAAACTACGACAGTCCTGTTAAAGATTTCTGCGGCACATGCACGGCATGTATGGATGCTTGTCCGACAGATGCCATCCCTGAACCCTATGTGGTTGATGGCAGCAAATGCATCTCATACTTCACCATTGAATTAAAAGAAGAAATTCCAGCCGATGTAAAAGGTAAATTTCAGAACTGGATTTTTGGATGCGACATCTGCCAGGATGTTTGTCCCTGGAACAGTTTTTCAAAACCACATCACGAAGAACGTTTCAATGCAACTCCACAGCTGGCATCCATGGCAAAGCAAGAATGGAAAGAAATTACAAATGATGTTTTTGAAATTCTGTTTAAGAAGTCGCCAGTAAAGCGCACCAGGCTTGATGGCCTGAAAAGAAATATCAGATTTGTTTCAGAAGATGAGCAACAGTATTAAAAAGAAAAGCCTTCCGAAGAAGGCCTTTTTAAATTCAGTCTTTAAAATTTTCACTTTTAGATCACTACAAAACAACGATTCAAAATCGCCTCGTATTGCCCAAACCGGTTATAACACCATTGTCTGAGATCGTTTACTTCTTCCGCGATCAGCATTTTAATTGCCTTGCGCAGCTCTTTTTCAAAGAGTAATGCGTCAAAACTTACTTTGCTAAGTACAGTTTTGACATAATTCAACATGGGCATAGTTTGTTTTTAATTAATAAAGTTAAAAAAATGCTTAGCTAACAGTTGTTAAGGTAACAAAATATTGAGTTTTGGAGAAGAAACTCTTTTGATAATTTTAGAAAACCCTATTTTTTGGCGTTTAAAAGAAGGGTATTCGTACTTTTTCGCCAGAATTTCATCTTTAGCTTAGCTTTGTAACGACATTTATTCCAACAGGATTTAGTATGCGGTTGATTTTTTCGATTAAACCTATTTTTGGGCTTCTATTACTGCTTTTTGCCCCTTTATTAATGCAGGCGCAGAATATTCAGCTCACGCTGGGCCCCGACGAAATAGGGGAAAACCAGACCTGGACGATTACCATAACGGTGTCAAACGAACAGTTCAAAACTTATGATAACTTTCCGGAAATACCAGGCTTTAAAAAGCGAGGCACCTCTTCTCAGTCAACTACCAACATCATTAATGGCCAAATGTCTTCGTCGCAGAGCATCATCATGACGTACTCACCAACGAAGCAAGGTATATTTACCATAGCTCCTTTTTCATTAAAAGTTAACGACAAGGTTGTAAACTCTCCCGGAAAAAAAATAAAAGTGGGGCCACCCATACAACGACAACAGCGTGATCCGTTCGACAGTTTCTTTGATCGTTCGGATGATTTCTTCGGCAGAAATGAAACAGAATATCTCGATCTGAAAGATGATGCCTTTCTTGCTCTCACAACAAACAAAGATGAAGTATATGTTGGCGAAGGATTTAATGCTGTGCTTTCATTATTTGTATCTGAAAACAATAAAGCTCCATTGCAGTTTTACAACCTGGATAAGCAGGTGCCTGAAATTCTGAAAAAAATAAAACCGGGTAATTGCTGGGAAGAAAATTTCAAGATTGAAAACATAGAGCCCGAATCTGTTACCATACAGGGAAAAAATTATGTTCAATATAAGATTTATCAATCCGCTTATTTCCCGTTGAATACTGAGCCGGTAAAATTTCCCGCCGTTGGTTTAGAGATGATTAAATACAAAGTGGCGAAGAATCCTACGTTCTTCGGGCAGAATCGTAAAGAAGATTATAAAACATTTTATACCAAAGCCAAAGTTGTTAAGGTTAAAGACTTGCCTCCACATCCATTGAAAGATCTTGTTGCTGTTGGCGACTACCAGCTTGATGAAAAAATAAGAAGCACAACATTAGAAACAGGACAGAGTACCGGCTATGAATTTAATATTTACGGCGAGGGAAATATTTCGGCAATCGAAAAACCGAAGATCTCCAGCGGTGAGTTTGAGTTTTACGAACCTAACGTAAGGCAAGACGTTAACAGAATGAACAACCGGGTTACAGGAACAAAATCATTCAGTTATTTTTTAATACCCAAAGAGCCTGGACAATTTAAAATGAGTGATTATGTAAACTGGGTTTACTTCAATCCGCGCATCAAAAAATACGACACCCTGAAATCAAAACTTGTCATAAAGGTAGGTGGTGAAAGCACTAAGAATGAAGCCATTCAATCAAACGACCTCGGCACATTCTATGACAGAATAGAATCAACAGACAATACTCTGCAACAGACAAGCAACAAGTCATGGCAAAAATGGGCCTTAAATATTTTTATCTTGCTGATGTTAGGAGCTTCCGCGTATCTTGTGCTCAAAAAATAGAAACATCTTCTGCCAATGCGGAGTAAAAAATAAGTAATGAATAATTCGTACGGACAACTTTTTAGAATCACAACTTTTGGCGAATCACACGGACCAGCAATAGGTGTTATCCTTGATGGATGCCCCGCAGGTCTTGTTATTGATGAAACTTTCATACAATCTGAACTTGACCGGCGTAAACCGGGACAATCAAAAATAACAACACAACGCAAGGAGGATGACTCCTGCAAAATTTTAAGTGGTGTATTTGAAGGTAGATCGACAGGCACTCCTATTGCCATGGTCATCGAAAACCAGGATCAGCGCAGCAAAGACTATAGTCATATTGCTGAAACATTTCGTCCTTCACATGCCGATTACACCTATGATGCCAAGTATGGCAATCGCGACTATCGCGGTGGTGGGAGAAGTTCCGCCCGCGAAACTGCTGCACGTGTAGCTGCCGGTGCTATTGCAAAAATGTTCTTGCAACAATCAGGTATTACAATCAATGCTTATGTTTCACAGGTTGGCGACATCATAGCACCACATTATACACAGCTTGATCTGTCAAAAACAGAAGACAACATTGTGCGCTGCCCAGATGCTACGACAGCTGAAAAAATGATTGAGCTTATCGACCAGGTTCGACTTGATCGTGATACTATTGGTGGTCTCGTTACGTGCGTTATAAAAAATACTCCCGTTGGATTAGGCGAACCTGTTTTCGACAAGCTTCATGCAGAGTTAGGAAAAGCTATGTTGGGCATCAATGCTGTAAAAGGTTTTGAATATGGCAGTGGATTTGAAGGTGTAACGTTACGCGGCTCACAACATAACGATGAGTTTTATAACGAGGGTGGTAAAATCAAAACAAAAACAAATCACTCAGGAGGCATACAAGGTGGAATCTCTAATGGAGAGGATATTTTTTTCAACGTTGCTTTCAAGCCGGTAGCAACTATCATGCAAGATCAGCAGACTGTTAACAAGCATGGCAACGAAGCAACCGTTTCTGGCAAAGGAAGACACGATCCTTGCGTAGTGCCAAGAGCAGTACCTATTGTTGAAGCGATGGCTGCACTTGTGCTGGCCGATTTTATGCTTCGAAACAGAGCGGTGAAATTGTAAACGCTACTTGTATTGCAATGAAATGGAATTGGCTTGCACGCCTTCCAGAACAAGTTCAGGAGTACCGTTGCCATATATATTACCTCGTGCAATATAAGAATGGTCGTACTCTGACCAATAGATTTTGTCTTTAGCCTTATCGATGGCAATTCCTTTTGGCTGGCTCACGTTATCATTTTCGTTATCAAAAAGAATTCTAACAACACTCTTGCCGTCAGCACTTGCCGATGCAATATTATCTGAACAATCATCGGCCCAGTAAAGAGTATCGCCCAGCAGTACAATACTTTGTGGACATAATACCCCTTCAGCGGGGGATTGATATAAAACTTTAGGAGTTCCTG
>DATCRE010000002.1:0-4881 GCA_036569145.1 Cyclobacteriaceae bacterium | reverse complement strand
ACCGTGATTGATATACAACAGTTTCCTCCACTGCATGGCCAGAATCTTTACCTTAATCCTACCCTGTAAAAGAGAGCTTTGTCTTTCTTTTGCGTTCCTGTTATTTCTCTTCATTTCAGGTTATGCGCAAGACCGTTGTGGTACAGTTGAGTATACAAATAAGTTAATAAAGAATCTTCGTCATGAGAAAGAAGATCGGTTTGAGAATTGGCTCACTAAAAAAATTATCGCGCATCAGCAACTTCTAAAGACTGAACGAACACAGTCAACAACGTACCAGATTCCTGTTGTTGTGCATATCATTCACAACGGCGAAAGTGTTGGTGTCGGAACAAATATTTCTGATGCACAAATTATTTCACAGATTGGTGTACTGAATACAGACTTTAATCGGCTAAATAAAGATACAGTTCTTACACCAACCGAGTTTCAATCTGTAGCAGGCAAAATGAATATTGAATTTGTACTCGCCAGACAAACACCAGAAGGCCAAGCAACTACGGGCATTGTGCGCGTACAAGGAACTCAATCCAGCTGGACATATGGCAATGACGCAACATTAAAAGCATTAAGTTATTGGCCAGCTGAAGACTACTTCAATTTATGGGTTTGTAATCTGACTGACTATTTGGGATATACGCAATTTCCGGTTTCAAATTTACCAGGACTTGAGAACTCTCCAGATAACAGACTCACAGATGGTGTTGTTATTGGCTATACATACTTTGGAACTACAGATGCAGGTGCATTTAATTTAACCAAACGCTATGATAAAGGACGTACCGTTACACATGAGGTTGGACATTTCTTCGGATTACGTCACATTTGGGGGGACGATGGCGGTGCCTGCAATGATAGCGGTGACTATGTAGATGATACACCTGATCAAGGAGACAATACTAATGGTTGTCCATCAGGTATTCGAACAAGTTGTAATGATAATAACATGTACCAGAACTATCTTGATTACACTGATGATGCCTGTATGAACATGTTTACGGCAGACCAGGTTACCCGCATGACTACTGTGCTGGAGAATTGTATCCGGAGAACAAGCCTGCTTACATCGCATGGATTATTTGACCCTATGCCTAAGGCGAATGATCTTGCTCTATCAAAAATAATCAGTCCTGTTTCTGCTGTCTGTTCGTCAACTGTTACGCCATCTCTCCAAATCAAAAATCCAGGTAACAATGTTATTACCGCAGCCCAAATTCAGCTTACCGTAAATTCGATTGTTACAGAAACTAAAGACTTTGCCTTGAACCTGAACGTGGGTGATTCGGTGATTGTAAATTTCACACAACAGTTACTCACCGAAGGCAATAGCACTTTTGAATTTGAAATTCTTCAAACCAATAACACTACCGATGGTAATGCTTATAACAATAATATAAGTATAACAACACTTTATTCAACACCTGTTGCATCGCCCTTTGAAGAAACATTTTCATCATTACCATCAAACTGGATTATCAGTAACCCGGATAGTCAACTAACATGGCAAATTCAATCTGCACCAAATGGTCATATCGGAAACACAGCCATGCTTTTGAATTATTATAATTACACTGCCCTCTCAGCATCCGATGCATTGATTAGTCCTCCAATAGATTTAAGTGGTCAAACACAGGCATTTCTTTTATTTGATCTTGCTTATGCTGCGCGTTTTCAAAGCAACGCAGATACATTACGCGTTGTTCTTCTCACAGATTGTAACACCGACATATCTGCAGGAACCGAAATCTATACTAAAGCAGGCACTGCGCTTGCCACTGCCTTGCCTACGAATCTTTTCTACGCACCTACTACTGAATCTGACTGGAGCACTGAAGTTATAGACATTACTGCTTTTAAAGACCAAAGTAACATTCGTGTAGCTTTTGTTGGTACCAACATGAATGGCAACAATATTTACATCGATAATGTACAAGTGGTTAATGATATCTACTCCGATCTTTCATTGGAGCGCATTAACAATCCGGCGTTGCTTACCTGCGCAACAACAACGCCCGATCTAACTGTTAAAAATGTAGGAACATCAACCATAACTTCTTTTACTGTTAAAAATGATGTTAATGGAAATACTCAGCCTGATAAAGTAGTTTCAGGAATACAGCTAAGTCCAGGTGAGAAATATGATGTTACATTAGAATCGCTATCATTATCAGCAACGTCAAGCACTATTAATTTTAGTGTATCCAATGTAAACAACAACGATACGCCTGATGTAAACAATGCCAACGATCAGAAAACCGTAACTGTTGTTTCAAATATAAATTCCAGGATTATACCGATTCGTGAGAATCTTAACTCAGGCATTCCGGTTACATGGTCGTCAATAACGCCGGGCAACGGACAAGTATGGACAAGCATTGAGGTTGACAGCGATCATAAAAAAGCTGTATATGTAAATGATTTTGGCAATGATAATCTTGGAGAACAAGCCTGGCTTATCAGTCCGTTGCTTGATTTTTCATACGCAACATCGGCCAGCGTTTTCTTTGATCAATCATACGCAGTCAACGAATCTTCAGTTGATGAGTTGAGAGTGTTAGCCTCCACAGGCTGTGGCAATTCTTTTGACCAGGTGCTCTATGACAAGGGTTACGACTTATCAAGCGTAACAACAACAGTAAGCTGGAAGCCAACACAGAGCAGTGACTGGACAAGAGAATCTATAAATCTTGATGATCTGGCAGGCAAAAAAGATGTAAGACTTGCTTTTGTAATGACGAACCAGAATGGCAACAACCTATATCTTGATAATATTGAATTCTATGCCAGTGATAATACTGATCCTGCTCAGATTCCAGGTAAATTTGCTGTCTATAAAAACAGCAACTCTAATGTTGATTTTACAGTAACGTTTAAATTAGATGAACAACAAACAGCTATAATTGATGTGGTGGATTTGCTGGGTCGTGTAGTGTATTCAAAAGCATACGAATACACACTAAATCAAAGTGACGATGTAACACTGGATGATCCTTCAAGCGGCTTGTATATTGTTAAGCTGCGAACCAAGGAAGGATCCTATACTCAAAAGGTTTTTGTGACCAAATAGGCTAAAGAATTTCAGATGGGCTAGGTATAAATCGTACCTCGTAAATCGTACTTCGTAAATTGACAAGTATCTAATATCTTTAAGGCGGAAAAAAATTCGAAATGCCTACTAAAACAAAAGTTGCCCTTCTTTACGGAGGTCGTTCAGTTGAACATGGAGTGTCTGTTAATTCAGCCAGAAACATATTTGAAAATTTTGATAAAGATCGCTTTGAGGTTCTGCCCATAGGCATCAGCAAATCGGGACAATGGTTTTTAAATAACACCGTTAGCAAAGACATTGAGCAAGGTAAAGCACTGGGTCTCATCCTTGATCCGCACAGTCCTGGGTTTCTTCTAGTGTCAACGGGAGATCGCATTAAAGCTGACATCATATTTCCTGTACTTCATGGTACAGACGGAGAAGATGGGAGCATCCAGGGAATGATTAAAGCTATGGATATACCCATGGTAGGAACGGGAGTGCTGGGCTCATCGCTCTCTATGAGTAAGATCATCGCCAAGCGATTGTTAAAAGATGCAGGGCTGCCTGTTACACGTTTTCTAACGTATAATTTCACGGAGAAAGAATTAATAAGCTTTTCAGAAATATCATCTAAACTCGGATTGCCTTTCATGGTAAAAGCCGCCAGTCTTGGTTCATCTGTAGGCGTATCGAAAGTAAATAACGAAAGTGATTTTGAAATCGCCGTTGAAGAAGCTTTCCGTTACGATGATGCCATGATCATTGAAGAGTTTATTACTGGTCGTGAAATTGAATGTGCTATTCTTGGAAACTATCCACCACAGGCATCTAATCCGGGTGAAGTTGTGATCAGCAGTAAATATGAATTCTATACCTTCGATGCCAAGTATGTTGATCCAGATGCTGTGCGAATTGACGTTCCGGCCAAACTTGATGCTGCCACAATAGATCGTATAAAAGATGTTTCCATTAAAGCTTTCCTGGCACTGAACTGTCAGGACTTTTCAAGAGTTGATCTCTTCCTTGATAAAGAAGGAAAAGTTTATGTCAATGAAATCAATACCATACCAGGCTTCACGAACTCCAGCATGTTCCCCATGATGTGGAAGGAACGTGGAATTGGTTTCTCTGAACTCATCACCAAACTTCTCGACCTTGCGTTAGAACGCTACAACCGAAGTAAACGCATCGAGCGCGATTTTCAGTCGTCGCTTAAATTTTAAGGGTTGTATATTTGTAACAAAGGCATCATACAATGAGCATTGATTTCAAGAAACTATTATCAAAAAATACATTAGGCGCAGTACTGATCCATTTTGCAGCAGCCATCAGCATCATTATGCTTTTGGGCGTGCTCTACTTCTATGCTTATCTACCAAGCGTTACAAATCATGGTGAAACCATTACAGTGCCTAACATTGAAGGAAAAAATATAGAAGAAGTTGAAGCCTTTCTGGCAAAGCATGACTTGCGCTATGAAGTGAATGACTCATCATACTCTGATAAATATCCTCCACTGGCGGTATTGAAACAATATCCTTCTGCCGGAGCTAAAGTAAAGGAGAACAGAAAAATATATGTTTCCGTTAATCGCATTAATCCACCAACAGTGCCTATGCCTAATCTGGTAGATGTTTCGATTATTGGTGCCGATGCTATTCTTAAAGCCAATGAGCTAAAACGCGGCCGCATTCATTTAGTATCGTGGCCTTTTCCTACCTCTAAAGAAATGTGTCACCAAGGCAGAAAAATTGAACCGAATGAACGCATTGCCAAGGGCTCTTCTATTGATCTTGTTGTAGGCGATGGCGGTAGTACAGAATTTAAAGTGCCAAGCCTCATTGGTAACA
>DATCRE010000001.1:0-7070 GCA_036569145.1 Cyclobacteriaceae bacterium | reverse complement strand
GTGTAAGCTATACCCCTGTAGTACAAGATCCTTTTTATGCTAAGGTTAAAAAGTATATCAACCCCTGGTTGTATAGCTATGGTACAGGCGTTCGCACAGTATTGTTTGGATACTACGCAAAATTCGATCTGGCGTGGCCAGTTGAGAATTATAATGTTGGAAACCCGCGGGCTGTTGTTACCATCGGAATTGACTTTTAAGAAACTGCCTTAGCATAACACAAATTGTTTTTTCTACTATACTCTATAAATTTTATACATGATTAAATCCATGACTGGCTTCGGCCAATCTTCTGTTGATGATGGACAGCTCCAGATATCAGTAGAAATCAAAAGTCTCAACTCAAAGTTTTTTGATCTAAGTTTAAAACTTCCACGAAAATTTTCTGACCGCGAAGTTGAAGTAAGAAATCTTCTAAGCGAAAAATTAGAACGGGGAAAAGTATCTGTCAGCATCGAATTTCAACGAGTAGGTGCCGAAGAGATAAAGCAGACTTTTAATCAGACGTTATTTAACGCATACTTTAGCGAATTAAAAAAACTTGCTGATCATGTTCACGCTTCTACTGACAGTCTGTTTGAACTTGCACTTAATTCACCCGATGTTATTCAGAATAAATTAAGCGACACCCCTGATGAAGCTGAGTGGAGTAAAGTAAAGGCCCAGCTTAATCTGGCATTATCAAAGTGCGATGACTTCCGTAAAGCAGAAGGCAAATCTCTTGAGTCCAAACTGAAAGAATATTGTGACTCGATAAGCTCACACTTAAAAGAAGTTGACACACTTGATCCTAAACGCGTTGAACGCATACGCGAACGTTTAAAAGGCAACGTAGTTTCTTTTTTAGGAGAAGAAGGCTATGATGCCAACCGACTTGAGCAAGAGATCATTTTCTACATCGAGAAACTTGATGTTAATGAAGAGAAAGTAAGACTTAAAACACACCTTGAATATTTTCTTCAAGTGCTGAAAGAGTCACAATCAAATGGTAAAAAACTCGGATTCATCTCGCAGGAAATTGGCCGTGAAATCAACACCATCGGCTCCAAAGCCAACGATGCTGAAATACAAAAGCATGTGGTGGTGATGAAAGAAGAGTTGGAGAAAATTAAAGAGCAGTTGAATAATGTTCTTTAGTGAGTAGTTAATCGTTATCCGTTAATGGTTAATAGTCATTAGGAACCATGTCATCAAGCCTGAAGGGCTGATAGGATTGTAGAAGTAGGATTCAGATTATGTCTGAACTCCGAAGGAGTGACATTATTCACCACTTCAGGATTAGTAGCGATTGAAATAATCATCAGTCATTAAGAATACTTCGCCCTAATGACTGATGATTAATTACCAATGACTTTTTGAAAAACACGTGACTATAACTGGTAGTTTGCAGTGGATTAGATTGTGATGAATGTGATTGACTCCTTATTCAATTAACAACCTTTGTAGCACTTCATCATCTGCAGAAATTGCTTTCGGTATTATAATTCGTCCCGCTTCATTTAAAACTAGATATCAGGGAATCCAATCAAGGTCGACGTAATTGGAAAGAGTATTATGCCAACCTGTTTCAATTCGATAATGCTCTCCTCTGATATTGAAACGATTGATTGCATATCTCCATCTCACATCTTCTTTATCCAGTGAAATAAAAACATAAACTATCTTATCTTCTCCTGTCTGCAGTTTTAACTTATCAAGTTTAGGCAAACCAATAATACAATCTTTGCACCACGAGGCCCAAAAATCAATAATTATTTTCTTTCCGGTATACAATTTTAGCATGTCGGAGAAATCAAGTCTTTCCCCGTCCAATTTAAGTATCTTAAGATTTCTTACAGAGTCTGGAAAATCCTGCTTTAATAAATAATCAGGGGGAATTCTATTTTGTGCCAGTGATATGTTAACTATAAAGATTGTTATAATTAACAAGGATATTTTTTTCATCTAAAGCTTTTTATAATGCTCCTTCTTTTATTTCATCAACTACGTGTGGATCAAGTAACGTTGTAGTATCACCTAAATTAGACATATCACCTTCGGCAACTTTGCGAAGTATGCGGCGCATAATTTTGCCTGATCTGGTTTTGGGCAAGCCACTAACAAATTGAATTTTATCTGGCTTGGCAATAGGTCCTATAATTTTTGCAACGGTATCACGAATCTCAGTTCGTAACTTATCTTCTTCTTTTGGTTTGTCGTAACAAATTACAAAAGCATAAACACCCTGCCCCTTAACATCGTGCGGATAACCAACTACAGCAGTTTCACATACTGCTGAATGCTCATCAATAGCACTTTCAATTTCAGCAGTCCCCATGTTATGCCCTGATACAATTATGATATCATCAACACGACCGGTGATACGATAGTAGCCATCATCATCACGCTTACAACCATCACCTGTGAAATATTTTCCGGGGAATGTTGAGAAGTATGTTTCTTTAAAGCGTTGGTGATCTCCATAAATTGTTCTGGCCATCGACGGCCATGGAAATTTAATAGTAAGTCGACCTTCAATATTGTTAGAAGTAATCTCTTTACCAGCTTCATCCATTACTGCAGGTTGCACACCTGGCAATGGTAACGTAGCATGCGCTGGTTTCAGCTTTGTAACATTGGCAATAGGTGTAATCATAAAGCCGCCCGTTTCTGTCTGCCACCATGTATCAATGATAGGACATTTACCTTTACCAATATTTTCATCATACCAATGCCATGCCTCTTCGTTAATAGGTTCGCCAACGCTACCCAATACTTTCAGCGAAGAAAGATCATGACGCTCAACAAAACTTAGCGGAGCTTTTTCAAGTGAGCGAATGGCTGTTGGCGCGGTGTAGAAAATATCAACCTTATGTCTTTCGATAGCCTGCCAGAAGCGACCCATATCGGGCCATGAAGGAATTCCTTCAAAGATAACTGTTGTAGCACCCGCAGAAAGTGGTCCGTAGAGAATATAAGAATGTCCGGTTATCCATCCTACATCCGCAGTGCACCAGAACACTTGTCCTTCTTTATATTGAAAAGCTGTTTTAAAAGTATAGTTAACATACACCATATATCCACCGCAGGTATGCACCATACCTTTTGGTTTACCCGTAGAACCTGATGTATAAAGAATAAAGAGCATATCTTCAGCATCCATTTCTTCTGCAGGACAATTTGAACTTGCCTTCTGCATTTCTTCATGCCAAAACAGATCGCGTCCTGGTTTCATAGGTGCGCTGGTCTTCGTATATTCAAGCATAATAACTTTCTCAACTGTTGCACATTTTTCTACAGCTGTGTCAACAATACCCTTCAGATCTATCTTCTTATCACCACGATGTGCACCGTCTGATGTAAGCACTACTTTACAACCAGAATCATTAATGCGATCAGCAAGTGAACCTGCCGAGAAACCTGCGAATACAACAGAATGCACTGCGCCAATACGTGCACAACCTAACACAGCAAACGCCAGCTCAGGCACCATGGGCATATAAATGCAAACACGATCACCTTTCTTAACTCCATTTGCTTTAAGCATGTTGCCAACCTTGCACACCTGCTCATGCAACATTTTATATGTGATGCGCCTAGCTTCATCTTTAGGATCGTTAGGTTCCCAGATAATAGCTGTCTGATCGCCTCGTGTAGCAAGATGACGATCGATGCAATTTTCAGTAATATTAAGTTTGCCACCACTAAACCACTTTACTTCTGGCTTATGGAAATCCCATTCCAACACCTTGTCCCATTTCTTTTTCCAAACAAAATCGTTCGCTATTTCCGCCCAGAAAGATTCTGGATTGTTTACACTGTTATTGTACTGTTTCTGATAGTCTTCAAATGAATGAATCATGATAAATAAACTTTGTTAATTGGTGTTGATTGAATGCTGACGTTAAATTCTACTCTTTTTCTGGAAAATCAAATATGTTTCGATGTGTGTTCAAACACATATCGAAAATTTTTGTAATTTTCATGTCACTATTATAACGATTGGTTAAACATCGTTTATTTATAGAAGGCATCATTACTTTTCTAATTTGATGAGATAGCATGATTGAGCGTGATGAAAAGGTAATTGATTTTGTTGAGGAGCATATTATCCGTACGCTTATCTATTACGATATATTCAACTATCCATTAACCTCAGAAGAAATATTTCGTTTTTTAGGCACCGATCATAACGATGTGCAAACCGTTACTCAAAAGCTTTTTCACCTTGCAGACGAGAGAAGGATTTATCAGTTCGGTGAATTCTTCAGTATACAAAATAATGAATCTCTTGTTGCCCGAAGAATAAAGGGAAATACAGAAGCAAAGAGACTTCTGACTCTTGCTCAAAAACAAGCGTTGTTCATTGCAAAGTTTCCGTTTGTGCGTGCTGTGATGGGCTCAGGATCGCTCTCTAAAAATTATATGGATGAAGATTCTGATCTCGATTTTTTCATTGTTACTGAACCTGGACGACTGTGGATTGCACGCATGTTACTTGTAATGTATAAAAGAATATTCCTCTCTAATTCACACAAGTATTTTTGCATAAACTACTTTGTTGATACGCAGCATTTAGAAATTGAAGAAAAGAATTTATTTACAGCTACCGAACTGGCAACAGTAATACCACTTTACGGATCTGAATATTATAAGCATCTTTGTAATTCTAACCCGTGGCTCTTTGAAATTTTCCCAAATTATAAACCACGACCTGTAGCACATGTTCCTCCATCACACATCAGCAGAAGAAAGAAATTTGTTGAAGGCTTCATTAACCTGATGTTTGCCCGACAGATGAATGCATTCTTTATGAAAATGTTTTCGAACAGGCTTAAAAGAGTTTATCAGAAGAATTATTCAGCCACTGATTTTCAGGTAGCGTTCAAAGCAAAAAATTACGCATCTAAAAACCATCCCCGGCACTATCAGCGAAAAGTTATGGATCTTTTCGAAGAGAAATTAAGAGAAGTTAATGAGCGGTAGCAGAATGAATTGAAAATCATGACAAAAGTCTTAATTACAAACACATACTTTTACAAACTCGATCACAAGCAATGGCTCTTTAAACAGCCTTATCCACCGTTAGGAACTTTAGTAGCCACTTCGGTAGTACGCGATGCGGGATTTGATGTAACCTTTTTTGATAACAACCTTAAAGATTCGCATACTGAAATCTTTCCGTTGTTAACACGTGAGAAACCTTCATATTTTATTATTTATGATGATGGCTTCAACTACCTCACTAAAATGTGTCTCACTGTTATGCGTGACGCAGCTTTCGCTATGGCACGGAAAGCTAAAAACCAAAATTGCATAGTCATCATCTCAAGCTCAGATGCTGCGGATCATTATGAAAAATATTTTGAGCACGGCGTTGATTTTGTGGTACGTGGTGAAGGTGAAGAAACATTAAAAGAACTTTTACATCGACTTGAAAGCAAAGAAGATGTTACGTCAATCTTTGGAATTGCTTTCCGAAAAGAAAACAAAACCGTTGTAACATCGCCTCGCTCCGTAATACGCAATCTTGACACATTGCCGTTGGCCGCATGGGACCTGGTTGATATTGAATCGTACAGGACTATCTGGCTAAAACATCATGGTTATTTCTCACTTAATCTGGCAACTACAAGAGGATGTCCTTATAAATGCAATTGGTGCGCCAAGCCAATTTACGGTAACCGATACAACTCACGAACAGCAGAGCATGTAGTGAATGAAATTGAAATGCTCCTGAACAAATATAAGCCAGATCATTTCTGGATGAGCGATGACATCTTCGGATTAAAGCCGGGATGGGTACAGGCTTTTCGTGATGAAGCAAAAAAGAAAAAGCTATCATTCAAATACAAAATACAGTCACGTGTTGATTTGTTGTTAGAAGAAGATAACATTGATGCTTTGGCTCAATCAGGCGCTGAGACTATTTGGGTAGGCGCAGAGTCTGGTTCACAGAAAATTTTAGATGCCATGGATAAAGGCACTACTGTAAAGCAGATTGAAGATGCCACGTTACTTCTTAAACAAAAAGGAATTAAGGTTGCTTTCTTTTTACAATTTGGATACTTGGGCGAAACACAGGAAGACATAGACGCCACATTACAAATGGTGCTCAAGCTTATGCCCGATGAGATCGGCATTTCAGTTTCATATCCATTGCCCGGCACTGTGTTCTATGAGAATGTAAAAGGCATGCTAAAGGAAAAACAAAACTGGTCAGACTCAGACGATTTGTCTATGATGTATCAGAGCACCTTTAGCAGTAGCTATTATAAAAAACTTCATCGTTACATCCATAACCGGTATCGCGTACGTCGTGGAGTGCAGCACATAAAAAAATCATTAAGTCAACCTTCCATACCGACGCTTTCAGGTATACGTAAAATATTATCAATGGCTTATAACTTTCCGTTAGCAAAAGTTCATGCCATACAATTAAAAAAACTCAGTCGTTCACATGCAGTCCGTTAGTGAAACTTACGTATCGGTAAATCGTGCATTTAGTAAGCAGTCTACCAACTATGATGTAGATGATGCTCAAAACAAAGTTCTGCAAGATTTACGTCTGCAGGTTTATGATCACGTTAATCGTTGGATAAAACCCAATAGCACCATACTTGAACTTAATGCAGGCACCGGCATCGATGCTTATCATTTCGTACAACAAGGTCATACCGTACATGCTACTGATTTGTCTGATGGTATGATTGCACAGATCAATGCTAAAATACAAAAGTACAATCTGCATAATCAACTAAGTTGTCAACAGGTATCGTATGACAATCTTGATAAAGTCACCGATAAAAAGTTTGATTATGTATTCTCTAATTTCGGTGGATTAAACTGTATTCAAAATTTATCCGAAGTAACAAAGAATCTTCCTTCACTATTAAATAACGGTGCATACGTTACCTTCGTCATCATGCCTCCAGTTTGTTTGTGGGAGCTGTTATGGTTTTTTAAAGGTCACGGTAAAGCTGCATTTCGCAGATTTCATAAAGATGGAGTGATGGCTCACTTAGAAGGAGAATATTTTAGAACATATTATCACTCGTTGCGTCAGATCAAAGAAGCCTTTGGAAGTAATT